>NZ_JAUBVJ010000014.1:0-119710 GCF_036702785.1 Microcoleus sp. AR_TQ3_B6
CTTGTCGCCAGCGACCGTTGCCGTTCTTGAGTACACTGACGATCACGGTTTAATAGCTGTTTAGTCTAAACTCCAGTTATGAACTACAAGACACCGCATTGCTGTGTCCCTACCTAAAAACTGCTGTAACAGTCAACAGTCAACAGTCAACAGTCAACAGTCAACCATTATCTAATTGAGTGCCGCACATTTTACAAAATCTAGCATTAGCATCGTGTACAGACCAACCGCAACTTTTACAAACAGCTTCTCCGTGATGAGTACTTTTAACTAATTGTTTAATAAAGTCCCCCAATTGCCAAGGAATCAGAGCAATTCCCGTCAAAATCATCAAAATAGTCAGAAAACGGCCGGATTCCGAAATGGGAGTAACATCGCCAAATCCCACCGTAGTCATCGTGACAACGGAGAAATAAACAGCATCTAAAAAAGTCCCAAAACCTTCGGGATTTGCCGGATGTTCGACTTGATAAATCAAACCAGAATAAACAAAAATTATTGCCAGCAAAGTAAACAAAATTCGAGCAAAAATCACTCCATCGTCGCTGCTGATGCGGAAAACTGAAATTTTTAATTCCAGAAAGCGGATGAGTCGGAGAATTCTAAACCAGCGAAAAATTCTGATAAAAGTGACGTTGACAAATCCAAAAAAAAATGGTAATATGGCCAGTAAATCAATGATAGAAAAAAAACTAAAAATAAATTTAACTCGATTTTCGGCACACCACAGGCGCAATAAATACTCAACTGCAAAAACGATTAAAAGCGCTGTATCGAGAGTTTCAAAATTAATTCTAACAGCTTCCGGAAGCGGGTAAGTTTCGGCGATGAAGCTGGCGGAAGATAAAAGAATGAGTCCGGTAATAGTTAAATTGACGGTTCTGCCAATTGGGGTTTCGATGTCTTCGAGATAAAATCCAATTTGCGATCGGGTTAACATAGATAAGATAATTAATACCATTTCTCAGGTAAGGAAATTATCGCACATGAGTATCGAATTAACTAAGGGTGAAAGATTCAATCTTTCTAAAGAAACTCCTGATTTCAGTAAAATTGCGATCGCCCTGGGGTGGCAAGTCAGCCAGACAGCGCAAAACTGCGACATTGACGCTTCTGTTTTTATGTTAGCGGCGGACGGTCGGATTCCCGATGAAAAGTATTTTGTATTTTACAACAATCTGACATCGCCGGACGGTGCGGTGCGGCATTCAGGAGACAGCGCGACTGGGCAAATAGACGGAGATGATGAGACGGTTTATGTGGATTTGAGTAAAATCAATTCGGCGATTCAGGAAATTGTGTTTGTGGTGACTATTCACGAGGGGCAGGAAAAAAATCAAAGTTTTAGTCAAGTTACAAATGCTTTTATCAGGCTTTACAACCGAGAAACTCTTAGCGAATTGGTTCGCTACAATTTAAATCAGATTTTTTCCCAAGAGACGGCTTTAGAGTTTGGACGGTTGTATAAGAAGAATGGCGAATGGAGGTTTCAGGCGGTAGGACAGGGATATAATGCTGGGTTGCAAAGTTTTGTAGATAAGTATTATGTTGAGAATGCGGTTGAGAAAAGCTCGAATGCTGGTGAGAAGGTTGATGATGCTGAGGTTGTGAGGCGGTTTAGCGATCGGGTGGATCGGTTATTGCGGGAAGAGGCGGCGGGAGAGTCTGTTGCTAATCCTGTGAATGCGGATAATGTGGAAGTAGATGGGGATGTCGATCGTGCTGTTGAAGAAAGTCAGGAAAGTGCGCTGACTGCTGAGGAATTTTGGCGGCGGTGTAGAGACGGAGAACGAGATTTTACAGGGGTTAACTTAGCAGGAGTGGATTTGAGCGGAAAAATTCTGGCATCTCCCATTAGTTTAAGTCAAGCCAACCTGAGTAATGCCAACTTGAGTAATGCCAACCTGCAAGGGGCAAACTTGATTGGAGCTAATTTGCAAGGGGCAAATTTGAACTCGACAAATCTGCAACAAGCTGATTTGATTCAAGCTAACTTTAGTGGCGCCAACTTAACTAAGGCTAACTTGAATTATGCAAGACTCATTCAAGCGAATTTAAGTCAAGCAAAATTGAGCGAGACACAATTGAATACTGCTAACCTAACTACAGCCAATTTAAGTAGTGCCCACCTAACTCAGGCAATTTTAAATAGCGCTAATTTGACAGGAGCAGATTTAAGTCAAGCCAAAGTAACTAAAGTTAGCCTATCTTATGCTAATCTAAGTGGGGTTAAGCTGAATGGGGTAAGTTTAGTTGGAGTAAACCTTGATGGAGCAAACCTGACAAACGTAAATTTGAAAGCGGTAAGCTTGATCGGATCTAGTCTTGTTCAAGCTAATCTGAGCAGTCAAAACTTGGCAGGCTTAAACCTGTCGGGAGTTAGCTTTTACAATGCTAACTTGAGTGGAGCAAACTTAACTTCAGCAAACCTGTGCGGAGCAAATTTGAGTTATGCAAACCTAGAAAAAGCTAACCTGAAAGATGCTAACTTGGTTGGAGCAAATATGGACAATGCAAAGCTCGCAGGCGCAATTATGCCAGACGGGACAACACACGCATAAATCGAAGTGCGATGTTTGTAGTAAGGACTTCAGTCCTGATATTTCTGGACTTACGCACTGCGACTCTTAGAAACCGGGTTTTTTGCCGAATCTGCGGGCTAAAACGAAATATTTTCGCGAAAAAACCCGGTTTCTGAACCCTCGCCCGTAAGCCGTTCTAGTTGCCTTGTTCCATGAGTTCGGTGAGAGTTGTAAAAATACGATCGCACTCTGAAGAAGCCTTGCGAACCTTGTCAACATCCAAGATTTCTAACAGCTTGGAAGCGTGCTTTATCTTTTTATATTCGCCTTTCGATTTTGTGTCGCGGCTAGCTGCTTCCAGACTTCGTTCTAACAAATCCTTTTCAATCATCTCTACATTCGTATTTTTAGGAATCGCATTTTCTTTAAATCCCTGCCCGTAAAAAAATTTTAAAGTATCAATATCAGCGATGAACCAAGCTTCCATCGCTTGAACCATGAGATAGCAATGAGTCTCATCAACCCCAGCAGGCGAATCCCAGTTATCCCTCGACTTCAAATGCTCCCAAGGCCGCTGCTTTAGCTTTACAGGTGCTTCTGAGTCAACTAAAAGGATGATAAAAGCATTTGGGTGAGCTTCCAAAGCATTCTTGAAATCCCTGAAAGCATTATTTCGGGAACCGCAAAGAGTGATATTCCACTTGATTTTCTTGCTGTTGGCAACCTGCACAAGTTCTTTGAAAAAACTGCTAAATCCTCTTCGGAGCGCTGCCTTTGTATTCTGGCTCTCGCCGCCGCCTTCGATGTAAATGCGAACCTCATTTACCATCGGTTGCCCCCGATTTCTCCGCTCCGCCAAAGGTCTCCCAAACTGTAATTCTCAAGCCATTTTTTCAGTGGTTCGGGATCGAGACGCCTCAGGTGACTTCCTCTATCATCCCGATCGCATATTAACACTGACTCAGGACTCAGAGCCGAAACTAAAGCATCGGAATGGGTTGTCACAATCAATTGTGTGCGCTGTGAGGCTTCGATCAACATTTCAGCAACAACAGGCAGAATGTCGGGATGCAACCCAATCTCCGGTTCTTCAATACAAATAAGGGGCGGGGGAGTTGGATCTAGAAGTAAAGCTATTAAGAATAAATAACGCAGCGTACCGTCTGATAAACGAGTTGCGGGAATTGGCTGATTATTTAATCCTGTTTCGCGGATAAATATCTGGACCGTACCGCTATAAATCTTGATATTCAGTTCTTCGGCTGCATCGTAGAACAATTGTAATTTTTCAATAATCTGCCTACTTCCTAATTGTAACTGTAAGTTATTTAAAACCAGTCCTAAGTTGCCTCCATCTTCTAGGAGGGGATGTTCTGGCAAGTCAGTTTGCTGAGCTTTTCTAAATATTGCATCTCTCCCTGTCTGCCAGTTACGATATAAACCAATGTCTGCAAATTTATTTCCCAGATATGATAGTTCGGGATATAGTTCTGGATCTTTTCTTTGAGATAAGATAGATTGATCGGGAAGGATATCTTCTCGCCGCAGATTCCGCAGATTTCTTTTTTGCTGCTCGTTGTCCTCTGTAACATTGATAACTGGGCGACCCCGATCGCTATAACGGTAATAGAAAAATGGCTGGCTTTCAAAACTAGGGCGCGGTGCCAGATCTTCTATAGCTTCGTCCACTACTTCAAGTCTCTGACCGACTGCGGTAAAACTAATCTGATAGCGCAGTGGCATCGTTCGTTCTGGGTAATTTAAAATAGCCTCAATTTTTGCTGTGGGAGTACCTTTTTCACCTTTCCACAGAAAATCGCTGATACCACCTCCTTGACGAATCGGAGCAACTAAGTCTGTAGGTGTTGCCTTCAACACTCCCATCGCTTCAATGAAGTTAGACTTGCCGGATGCGTTAGTACCGATCAATACATTCAGGGGTTGCAGTTCAATTTTTTCCCCTTCACTTCCATAGGAAAGAAAGTTTTGCAGTTGCAGGGAGTGAATAAATTTCTGGCCTTCCACCTTGTCCTCCTATGCCAATTCTGAACTATTATACTTTACGAAAGCTTTCGTTTTTAGTCTTGAATTAAGTAGGTTTCAAAACTACCGATTCCAAGTCTTGGCCTTGAAGTCGGAGGGGGAGTGAGATATCGCGATCGATCGCACAACAGGCGACCGACTCTCCTGCAACGGCCTTTGACCCCTTACAATTAATTCAGCAAAAAATCTTTACACATAAGAACTCATGCAGCTCAAGTCAACAACCCGCCATATTCGCATATACACCGCCATCCTCGAAGACAACGAACTCGTCCCCAGCAACGACCTTTTGACCCTCGACATTGACCCAGATAACGAACTTAACTGGAACGACGAGTCAGTCAAACAGGTGTATGCCAAATTCGACCAACTCGTAGACGCTTACGAGGGCGAAGATTTGACCGAGTACAACCTCCGCCGCATCGGTTCGGAGTTGGAGCACTTGGTACGATCGCTCCTCCAAAAAGGCCAAATCAGCTACAACCTCAACGGCCGCGCTGTCAACTACAGCATGGGATTGCCTCAAGTAGATTCCAAAGTTCACCTGTAAGGGCGATCGGCATTTATCTCAACTTAAGATTGAAACCGATCGTAAATGTCGCTTGTAGCTGAGTTTCGATCGCCCCTGATTCAGGCCCCCTACTCCCCCGGACGTGGGAGAGTAGGGGGCCCCACCAGAGGGTTCTGTTTCCTCTCCCGCCGGGGGATTGAGGGCGGGAGAGACTTCGATACAAACGAAAAGTCCAGATGGGGAAAATCTGTTTTTATTCTTCTTCCTGCTTGTTTCTAACTCCTAACTCCGAACTCCCTGACTCCTGAGTGCCGGCTTCTTCACCCTTGACGGCTGCCATCGGACTCCTCCCCCGCCTCCCCAGCATCATCAACCGCACCCTTAGTAGGATTGCGATCGCGCTCCAAAAACTGTTTAACTGCAAGTTGGCGGTTGCTCATAAACTGACCCCAAGCGCCCGGAAACACCCCATCCAAGGTTTCCACCAGCGCCCAAACCTCAAGATTTATCAGTTTGTAAGAAAAACTGTGAGAATTTTGAACGCTAGTGAGTATTTCGTCTATTTCAAGTGCAGGCAGCAGCTTCGCATCGGGCAAATTATTGGGAAAGGCGCTTGACTCATGTAGGGGCATGGTTAAAAACTCAACAGCTTGCAGAGGCCGGTCAGTCGATTCTAGATTGTAGATTGTAGATTTTAGACTTTAGATGGACTCCACAGATGAATCTGGGAGCGTGTATTCGTCTTTGGGTAAGGTTAAATTTAACTTTACTTGCGAAACTCGGGCACGAGGCACGGAACACTCTTGGGGAGAAAATCGAGAATTGATATTTATTTATATCTGTCGGCTCAGGTGATTTCTACCTAGCTTCATCATACCATTATAGTTAGTCTAAAATCTCAATTTGCTTGAGTGCGGCGATTTCTTCGGAAATGGCCACTATCAGGAATATGCTGAAAACAGCGTGATTTCAAGCCGATGACTTCGGCGTCGCGCGATCCTCTAACCCTGAAAGCTCATAGCAAGATTCATCGGCGGGTCAACCAAATGGTAGACTATTTGTGTCCGTACAAGACTTTAAAAACTACCCCGGGACAGGGGGAAAGTCACGCCTAAAACCTTGTCAGGAGATATCACTACGCACACAACAGTGCAAACGTAGTGAGCCTAGGAACCTGAAAAATCAGGATATTAGGACTGCGAAGTCTTAAGAATCGCCGTTTGTTGAGAAAGCGGGGGTGTAAAATAATCGCCACGTATCAACCCGTCGAGGTTCAAGCGCTAAAATAGTTCAGATCAGCACTGGGCCCAAAGGCGTCAGCAACCCTTATGCAAAACTCTGTGGCAAAACACTACTTATGGGCTTTAGGTGAAGGGATCAAAGGGTGTAAGCCAGGCGATCTGATCGCTGGTCGCTACTTGGTCAAGCGCGATCGACTTCTTGTCGATACTCAACCCGAACAGTTGCCGGAAATGCCCGAAGAGATTCCGAGTGTTGTCACTCCTTATCTGAGACTATTTGCCTATCAGTTGCACGTACCTCAAGTATACGGGCTGGTATCGTCGCAGAGGAGCAAGCTCTCGGGAGATATCTGGCTGCTGGAAAACGGGCCGATTTTGAAGGTGACGGAATCTTTAATGCCGGAATTGGCGGACTCCTGGAAAGGAGCCACAGCGATGCGCCAGCTCAATTGGCTGTGGCAAATTTCCCAGTTGTGGCAGCCGTTTATCGCTCAGGGCGTGGCTTCCACGCTGCTGACTCCGGAACTGCAGCGGGTGGAAGGGCAATTGGTGCGGTTTCTGGAATTCCAGCCCGATCGCAAACCGCCTAATTTGTCGCAGTTGGGCAAATTGTGGCAGCAGTGGCTCGAAGATGCCCACCCAGCTATCGCCAATTTTTTGAGGCAACTTTGCCAGCAAATGGTGGCCAATCAAGTGCGCAACGGCGAACAACTGATGGGTCAGTTGGATAAAGCTCTGGCAAAGTGCGGCCGATTTTACGATCGTCATGTTGAGATTGCCACGGGTACCGATGTAGGCAGAGCGCGGGCTCACAACGAAGATGCTTGCTATCCGCCCAGCGGTACGGTGTTCTCGGGAAGCCCGGGCTCGTCGGCTTGCGCGATCGTCTGCGACGGTATCGGCGGACAAGACGGCGGCGAAATCGCTTCGGCCGAAGCGATTGCTGTGCTGCGGGACAAGTTGGACAAAATGCCCCTGCATCAGGCTAATTGGGACCCGCTGAGCCTGACTTCCAAGCTGGAACGGGCCGCTTGTGCTGCTAACGACAAGATAGCCGGTCGCAACGACAGCGAACACCGCCAAGGCCGCCAGCGGATGGGAACTACCCTAGTTATGGCTTTAGCCCACATTCACGAACTCTACGTCGCCCACGTCGGAGACAGTCGGGCTTACTGGATTACCCGCACAGGCTGCTATCAAGTTACTCTCGACGACGATGTAGCTTGCCGCGAGGTGCGTTTGGGCTACTCGCTCTACCGGGATGCTTTGGAACAAGTGGCCGCCGGGGCTCTGATTCAAGCTTTGGGCATTACTTCGTCCAACACTCTGCACCCGACTGTGCAACGTTTACCGGTGGATGAGGACTGCGTTTTGCTGCTGTGCTCCGACGGTTTGAGCGATAAAGACCGGGTTGAGGAATGTTGGGAAACGGAGATTTTGCCCATTCTTGATGGCAGTATTGGTGTTGCAGCAGCGCGCGATCGACTGATTGAGATTGCTAATACTAGAAACGGTCACGATAATGTCACTGTCGCTTTAATTCACTGTCAGGCACATCTGAGGGACGAAGGCAATACTACCGAATTGTCGATCGCACCTTTAGATACGCCTCCGGAACCAATTACCGACACCGACGATTTGCCAACGGATTTGACAGATCCCACAATCCTTGGCAATGGTAATTCTGAAGGGAAAACGCAGTTGGTACTGCCGGACAAAACCAAAAGTTCATTTTCGCTGCTGCTGAAAATTGTATTTTTGTTAGGTTTGGGAGGTGTATTTTCTTATTTTTTCATTCCTCCGGTGGGTCGGGCGATCGATACTGCCGGGGAGTCGATTTTCGGGAAACGCGGTTTAATTAAGGCTAGAAGCACGCCGCAGAAAAGAGTTGAATCTGTACCTTCTCCGATACAATCTTTAGAAACAGGCTCGTTTATAGAGATTAAAAGTTCTGCGGGTGGGGAATTGGGAAAAGAGGGCGAGAGCTTGGATTTGCGAGTCGCAATCGGTGAGTTGACTGTCAAAGGAACAGTCCCTGCCGGCAGCGTTTTGCAGGTGACAAACAAACAGCTTACGCCTCAAGGCAATTGGCTGGAATTGAAAGTTTGTTCGATTCCTGAAATTGTGCCATCCAACTCTCGCAAACGCGAGTCAAATAAAGATTTTTCTACAGTTTCCAAATCCGCACTGAATCCATCTCCTGCTGTGGCAACTCCCACTCCCTCGCCTTCCCCGGTAGTTAAGCCAACAGGTGAAGTAGAAATCGCCAAGCTGCAAGCGGGGGAAATCGGATGGATTCAAGAACAAGCGGTCGTTTCTAAAGTAGTGTCTAACCTAGTCTTCAACCGAACTCAACAGGGTAAATGCGTTGCTTCTGACTCAAATCCCAATGCTAATTAAACTGTTAATGGTAGCTCCGACCGAGGTAATTTGAGTAAGTTTAGGAAAATGGAAGATGCAGCTTGCTAAAAATAGAATAGTTTATAGGCAGACACAGAGCTCAAATAAAATTTGAGTCCGCTCAAGCCGCAGATTCATCAACTTCTTGATTCCAGCTCAAAATATGACGAAAATGACAGACTATTTTCAGGGAGTTTATGCGGTAAATCTCCCTGAAAGGAAAGACCGACGGCAACTCATAGTCAAGGAATTAGAGGAAGCAGGAATGCCCCTCACGCCCCATAAGGTTGAGATATTTCCCGCAATCCGCCCCGACGAAGCGGGAGGTTTCCCCAGCATTGGGGCGAGGGGATGCTTTTCCAGTCATGTAGCTATCCTCAAGCAGGCAAAACAGGAGGGGTTGAGCAATATTTTGATTGTAGAAGACGACCTAGAAATTTCAGCAAAGTTCATAACAGACCAAGCTGTTATCGTCGAACAACTGCGTCAGCAAGATTGGGATTTCGTCTACTTCGGACACGTCGAAGAGGTTGAACAAAAGTCTCCTTTCGCCGTCGTGCCCTTTTCTAAGGGGGTGATGACCACTCATTTTTACGGTGTAAATGGCAGGATTTTCGATCGCCTCCTGGGCTTTCTGGAAGAACTGCAACACCGACCTCCGGGACATCCCGACGGCGGCCCGATGCACCTCGACGGAGCTTATTCTACTTTCCGACATCAAAATCCCGATGTTGTCACCTTGATTGCTTCTCCAAACCTGGGGTGGCAAAGGACTTCCCGTAGTGACATCAGTCCTAATTGGTGGAACCGTGTACCTGGGTTCACGCAATTGGCAGGTGCAGCAAGAACCAGCAAAACCAGGCTGAAGCGTTGGCTTTCTAGTTAATTGAATTCGAGTTTAAAATCCTTCGCTTATATCAAATCTGTTAGGACAATCGCCCGGAAAATAATTAATACCAAATCCGGGTTTATTACGCCCTTTATGAAGGAGGCGGTTGAAACCTTTTGGCCTCAAACTATACAAATAAAGTCTGCCGGAGTTTACGCGATACGACGTAGGCTCGGACAGACAAGCGAGATCGAGGGAATATTTAAGCCGGATTTGGTATCAGCATATTTGATATGATGCCTGATTGCTAACCTAATTTCTTAGATATCTCTGCAAGTTTAGTCACCATTTGTGATACGGCTTTGTCAACTGCTGCGCTCAAAAGTGTATCCTCATTGTTGCTGCCGGAATTGCTACTGATTCCCCTGACCGAAATATTAGAATCGCTTTGATCGGCTTCTCCTACTGCTTTGGCGGTAGCAAGAATATCTCCTGAAGCTGTACCGATTAACCGCACGTCTATTTGAACGGTAGCTTTGGTTTTTTCCGAACCTGCGCCGATTCCCAGGAAACTGCCGCCACCTGATTGTTTGTCAATATTAAACTTGGTAATGGTGCCTATGAGCACGGCGTCAACTCCTAACTGCTTGCCAATTTCTGCTGCGCTGCCGGCATCAATCGTACTGCTGCGATTTTGCTGTTTGAGCAGTTGTTCGAGTTTGCTACGATCGACTACTGTATAAGTGCCATTGTTGACGAGTTCGTTGATTAGCAGTTCGCTGATGCCTTTGGCGGCACCGACTCCTCTGTAGGAAGTGTAATAGCTGTTGGTGGTGCCGTAGTCGAAATCCATTACGACTAGGCGCTTTTTGGCAGTCGCTTGGGCGAGTTGGCTTGCGGGTTGGGTGGTGGCTGGGGTGGCAATCGCACTTACTGAAACGCCCGCTAGCATTAGGGTAGCGAGGGAAATGCTGGTTAAGCGAGATATGGTGGTTGTTTTCATAAACCTTTCCTCACAGTTGTTTTGTGCCGACTCTAGGATACTTTACGGAACAGCCCGATGTCAGCGTTGGGGGGCGAGGGAGTTGGAATGTGGGAATGGGCGATCGGGTTTTGGTGTTTTTTTACTTTCAAAAGGCTTAATTTTTGTTAATTAACCGCAGAGTAGGCTCTTGACCCAGAGAAAGAGGTGAAGAGTTCGATCGAGATTTCAAGCCCTAGATAGGGAAATATGGGTTTTCCGGCGGATAGGGCATCGAGGGTGGCCTCTGCGATACAGGTTTCAATCCCTGATAGGGTTTTATGGGTTTTCCGGCTGGTACACGCTAGCACCCACCCTATCTATGGAGTAGGTTTCAATCCCTGATAGGGTTTTATGGGTTTTCCGGCTCAGGTTGACTGCCTTCTTACCGTGGAGCCCGTGGTCGTTTTAATCCCTGATAGGGTTTTATGGGTTTTCCGGCTGGTATCTTATGCTTCACCATGTTGTTCTTGAACTTGGTTTCAATCCCTGATAGGGTTTTATGGGTTTTCCGGCCCTGGAAGACCTGATACGGTCTGGTCGCTCTACTGCTACCATGTTTCAATCCCTGATAGGGTTTTATGGGTTTTCCGGCTTTAAGCTACCGCTCCCCGTCTAGCACCAAGTCGGCAAAGTTTCAATCCCTGATAGGGTTTTATGGGTTTTCCGGCACTGTTAATTGGTTGATAGGCGCACCGAGTTTCGACATGTTTCAATCCCTGATAGGGTTTTATGGGTTTTCCGGCATAGAACTACAACCCGAACCATTACCCCTGACAGAGTTTCAATCCCTGATAGGGTTTTATGGGTTTTCCGGCCAAAGTGACCGTAGTTAGCTACCGCCTGCCCGTGTTTCAATCCCTGATAGGGTTTTATGGGTTTTCCGGCCCGTGCCGTATACTGGGTGGTCATCCTCAAAATCTTGGTTTCAATCCCTGATAGGGTTTTATGGGTTTTCCGGCCCAATTTTATAGAAGCAGTGGCCGTCTGCTTTGTTTCAATCCCTGATAGGGTTTTATGGGTTTTCCGGCCCAGTAACTGTGCGCGTGCCCCAGTCGATCGCCCGTTTCAATCCCTGATAGGGTTTTATGGGTTTTCCGGCATTCAAATCCCGCCATTGGTCGTTTACCAAGCTGTTTCAATCCCTGATAGGGTTTTATGGGTTTTCCGGCTCAAGCTGGCATATCGATCAATGTTGACTGCTGAGTTTCAATCCCTGATAGGGTTTTATGGGTTTTCCGGCCTCAATTTTTCACATTAATTTACCAAGACTGGCTTAGTTTCAATCCCTGATAGGGTTTTATGGGTTTTCCGGCTTGGAGATACCGTCTGGTCAACACCTACTGTGTTTCAATCCCTGATAGGGTTTTATGGGTTTTCCGGCAGAACGCGATCGTGTTTTTGTTTTTGGTTCAAATTTAGTTTCAATCCCTGATAGGGTTTTATGGGTTTTCCGGCGGGTACACCGGAACCCGCAACAAGGGGGAGCACGGTTTCAATCCCTGATAGGGTTTTATGGGTTTTCCGGCGCAGCCAACTATCAGCCGGATATGTTTGTCCTCCGATGTTTCAATCCCTGATAGGGTTTTATGGGTTTTCCGGCTTATTTACGATCGTTTGAAGTTACTATGCAGCGTGTTTCAATCCCTGATAGGGTTTTATGGGTTTTCCGGCTTAACTATCCAAATGATACAGTTTGAGTCCCTAGTTTCAATCCCTGATAGGGTTTTATGGGTTTTCCGGCATCTGATGTAGTAGAAAGAAACAATCTACTAGAAGTTTCAATCCCTGATAGGGTTTTATGGGTTTTCCGGCCATATTCTCCTCATTTGTACTCATGAAATAGACTTGCGTTTCAATCCCTGATAGGGTTTTATGGGTTTTCCGGCTAGATGGCTCATATAACTTACATTTGGGCATCTCTCAAGTTTCAATCCCTGATAGGGTTTTATGGGTTTTCCGGCCATAATCCACTTCTAGATCCCGTTTTCGCGTCTTGTTTCAATCCCTGATAGGGTTTTATGGGTTTTCCGGCACGGCGGCTTTAATCAGCGGCGGGGTGAATCCTACGTTTCAATCCCTGATAGGGTTTTATGGGTTTTCCGGCCTGTTGCACGGCTTGCAGAATGTCTGATTGATATTTTGTTTCAATCCCTGATAGGGTTTTATGGGTTTTCCGGCCTTGCTGTGGGCGGCAGGCCGGGGGAATTACTGAGAAGTTTCAATCCCTGATAGGGTTTTATGGGTTTTCCGGCTCTTTCAACAGGTGCAAATGCCTTACATTTTGCCTGTTGTTTCAATCCCTGATAGGGTTTTATGGGTTTTCCGGCAGCTAACTGTTGACAATTCGGATCTACGGAAGATGTTTCAATCCCTGATAGGGTTTTATGGGTTTTCCGGCTCCCCGGTGTGCGCGAAGTGATGTTCTTTCACGAGTTTCAATCCCTGATAGGGTTTTATGGGTTTTCCGGCGCGACCGAATAAAGCTTAACTTGTTCAGTAGTGCAGCGGTTTCAATCCCTGATAGGGTTTTATGGGTTTTCCGGCACTGATTAGTCCTGAGCGAGAAATGTTTGCCGAAATGTTTCAATCCCTGATAGGGTTTTATGGGTTTTCCGGCAGTGTTTGCAGATTTTTGAGTCTGACTTTGTTTTAGTTTCAATCCCTGATAGGGTTTTATGGGTTTTCCGGCGTTATGAATAATATCTCCCCGCTTCGATCGATAAAAGTTTCAATCCCTGATAGGGTTTTATGGGTTTTCCGGCGTAACAACTGCCTGAACTTCAGGAGAAGGAGCAGCTTGGTTTCAATCCCTGATAGGGTTTTATGGGTTTTCCGGCAATAAAATATTTTTTTGGGAATACTGAGAGGCTAAGTTTCAATCCCTGATAGGGTTTTATGGGTTTTCCGGCGTGCGATCGCCTCTAGACGCAATTCTGGCGAGGCGGTTGTGTTTCAATCCCTGATAGGGTTTTATGGGTTTTCCGGCAGCAGGGCGTAAGCTTCGGGAGTAAAAGGCGTCGGCGTGTTTCAATCCCTGATAGGGTTTTATGGGTTTTCCGGCTCTTTGCAAAAGGAATTCGAGATCCAAACCAATACGTTTCAATCCCTGATAGGGTTTTATGGGTTTTCCGGCTCGAAAGCACCCGCATTCCGCTTGTGGTTTATGCCGTTTCAATCCCTGATAGGGTTTTATGGGTTTTCCGGCACCAGCGCATTTTTTCTTCAATGGCTTCATACGTATTGTTTCAATCCCTGATAGGGTTTTATGGGTTTTCCGGCTGCGGGCATACACACAGCCACTATGCGAGCTACCATCGTTTCAATCCCTGATAGGGTTTTATGGGTTTTCCGGCCAGTTAATGCGTAGGGGTCTGTCGCTGTTATCTCTGTTTCAATCCCTGATAGGGTTTTATGGGTTTTCCGGCCTTGCCACCCATCCGCTTTCTGAGCTGATCTATCCTGAGGTTTCAATCCCTGATAGGGTTTTATGGGTTTTCCGGCGAGACAAATGGGTATTCATTCCCATCGGGACACACGTTTCAATCCCTGATAGGGTTTTATGGGTTTTCCGGCTCTACGAAAATGTCCCACAAATACTCAGAGCCAAGTCTGTTTCAATCCCTGATAGGGTTTTATGGGTTTTCCGGCCTGCTTTAGTTTTGGGGACTCAGGTCAATTACGTTTCAATCCCTGATAGGGTTTTATGGGTTTTCCGGCTTAGGAAAGCAAAGTCCTCGGGCAGCGCGGGAGTCGAGTTTCAATCCCTGATAGGGTTTTATGGGTTTTCCGGCTTGGCCGCCAAATCAACGGCTACCGGCACTGACTTGGTCAGATCCGTTTCAATCCCTGATAGGGTTTTATGGGTTTTCCGGCTCTGCTGAAGTTATGGGGACTCAGGTCAATTACGTTTCAATCCCTGATAGGGTTTTATGGGTTTTCCGGCAGCTACGACAACGGTTTTGTCAGCAAAAAAGTCAGTTTCAATCCCTGATAGGGTTTTATGGGTTTTCCGGCCAGTTTTGCGTTAGGAGTAGAAGAATGAAATTATATGTTTCAATCCCTGATAGGGTTTTATGGGTTTTCCGGCTTTTGCCGTCATTACCCGATCGCTCTTTCGCCAGTTTCAATCCCTGATAGGGTTTTATGGGTTTTCCGGCTTGCCTTTGTTAAAGCTTAAATCTACTCAATCTCGTTTCAATCCCTGATAGGGTTTTATGGGTTTTCCGGCTTGCGGTGCAGAGATTCGGACATATCCACCGTAGTTTCAATCCCTGATAGGGTTTTATGGGTTTTCCGGCACTATCTTGACTTCAGAGTTCCAATCAGTTTTGGCTGGTTTCAATCCCTGATAGGGTTTTATGGGTTTTCCGGCACAGGCAACGAAGGATCGGACGTGGATGGCTACGGCGTTTCAATCCCTGATAGGGTTTTATGGGTTTTCCGGCTGTAAGCTCGGACAAAAAGAAGCCTGGTTCAGAAAAGTTTCAATCCCTGATAGGGTTTTATGGGTTTTCCGGCTCGTTGTATTGCAAGGTCTCCATCGTATTTAGCGGTTTCAATCCCTGATAGGGTTTTATGGGTTTTCCGGCGTTAATCTTTCGCAGTTGCTCTCGTGCCGCAATGTTTCAATCCCTGATAGGGTTTTATGGGTTTTCCGGCATATGCCCAGCATAAGCGATGCCGATGATTTAAAGTTTCAATCCCTGATAGGGTTTTATGGGTTTTCCGGCCACAGTTTTTTTTTCTAGAGGCGCATAAAAGAAATGTTTCAATCCCTGATAGGGTTTTATGGGTTTTCCGGCGCCGATCGCCAGAAGATTGAGGCGGAACTCTCCGTTTCAATCCCTGATAGGGTTTTATGGGTTTTCCGGCTATCTCATCCTCATCTTCCGGTGATTTTCTTAACTTCGTTTCAATCCCTGATAGGGTTTTATGGGTTTTCCGGCTGCTGGCATTTCAAACCGTTGCTGTATTTAGTTTTGAAGGTTCGTTTGCGTCTGCACAAACTAAAAGTACCATTTCAGCCTCGGTCTGTCAATACCCAACTTTGACCTATCGCTTGAAACTCTTATTAGATAAAGGTTTCAGCAATTGCGTCTGCCTTTTGTTCCCGGTTGGGGCATCAAACCCTTACGGCAGTTGGATTACAGCCGAAAAACCCAACCCCTCGATTTTTACACCTACTAACAGACGCACTTTTAAACAAAAAAGATTGTTTAATCTACGCCCCAGCTTCCATAAAACCCATCAACCAATTAGCCATCGTCGCCCTGCGAGTCTGTCTCGGCCCGAATTCCCCAATTTTATAGCCCTTAAACCCCAATTTTTCCTTCAGCAACTGCTTTTTTTCTGGAGGGGTCGATCGAGTCAATTTCACCGTCGCCGGCCTAGAATCGATAAAATCCGGCGGTTCCGGGTACTCTTGGCGCCACTCGGGTGCAACACCTGCACTGTTCCACTTGCCAGTCTCCGCATCAGGGCGGTAGCCCAGATACTGCCAAACTAATCGGTTCACAGCAGCATCGTCGATTTCTTCGTTGAGGATAGCCCAAATAGTTTCGTTATTCAGCGGTGGTAATTCAGACATATAGAAGAAGCAAGAAGTCAAGCGTGAAGAAGGAAGAAAGAAGAGGCAAGATAGAAGACGTAGGGTGCGCACCCGCCGCACACATTTGCCTCCTCGACGTAGCAGCTTACTGAGACGTAAGGTACGCGAGCCGGCGCACCTTACATTTGCCCCAAATATTACTTATTCAAAATTCCGTCTTTCTCGGCCATCGACAGCATCAAGTCAATCACGCGGGAAGAATAACCCCACTCGTTGTCGTACCAGGAAACTACTTTGAAAAACTTAGAATTCAGTTCAATTCCCGCACCTGCATCGAAAATGCTCGATCGCGCGTCGCCCTGAAAATCCGTCGAAACTACCGCATCTTCAGTATATCCCAGAATGCCTTTGAGTTCGCCAAGAGAGGCTTTTTTCATGGCTTCACAAATTTCTTTGTAGCTAGTTTCCTTCTCGGTTTTGAAAGTAAGGTCAACTACAGACACGTCGGGAGTTGGCACCCGCAAAGCCATTCCCGTCAATTTTCCTTTCAATTCCGGCAACACCAAAGTAACAGCCTTTGCTGCACCGGTGGAAGATGGAATAATATTTTGACCCGCACCGCGTCCTCCCCGCCAATCTTTTTGGCTGGGGCCGTCTACAGTTGGTTGAGTAGCTGTCATTGCGTGAACTGTAGTCATTAAACCTTCTTCCAAGCCGAAGTTATCGTTAATAACTTTGGCAATTGGTGCTAAACAATTCGTCGTACAGCTAGCATTGGAAACAACAGTATCTTTTGCTGGGTCAAATTTGTGGTGGTTGACGCCTACTAGAAAAGTTGCAACTTTTTCCGGGTCTTTTGTCGGTGCTGAAAGTATTACTCGTTTTGCTCCCGCCGTCAAGTGTTTTGATGCGCCTTCAAAATCTGTAAACAATCCGGTAGATTCTACAACATAATCTGCGCCGTATTTACCCCACGGCAATTCCGCAGGATTTCTAATTGATGTGCAGGGGATAAAATTTCCGTCAACGACAATCCCGTCTGGTTTGCTTTCAACGGAGCCTTTGTAAATGCCGTGGGTGGAGTCGTATTTGAAAAGATAAGCCAGGTTCTCTGGCGAAACTAAGTCGTTAATGCCTACAAATTCGATATTGGGGTTTTTGATGCCGGCACGCATAACTAGCCGTCCGATGCGACCAAATCCGTTGATGCCAACTTTTAATGCAGCCATGTTTAAACTCCTATTGAAAATATCGCTACTCGATCGGGCGATCGCCTGTTGTGGCTTAGAATTTACCACGCTAACGGATTTTTGCAACTGATTCTTTTCTATCTCTTAAGAATTCTGAATTCTGCCCCGGTGGCGAAGGGCAATTAATCCTGAAATGACCGCTGGCTAATGGCTGATGGCTGATGGCTGATGATTGTACAAGTGCTATAATAGACAGAAATTATTTTCAAAATCGCCTTTTTAAAATCAGGCTAAAGTAATAATAAAAAAGTTCTGCAAATGCCAAAATGGATTGGCATTCTCACCAGGGGCTGCTTTCGGTGCCCGAAGCCTAAGATTAAAGCCGCAGATCCGCGCCAGGACACCGCACCGTGCCTATTGGTGTCAACTTAACGTCAAATGTACTACCCGTCTGCTGTTTGACGGTTTGGGTTCGATCCCCCCTGATTTTTGCCGCCTACTCCCCGGCTTCCGGGGGGGACAGAAGTCTTCTCTTTTGTCCCCCAGGCGCCCGGGATGCCAGAGGGGGAGCGAAACTTGACGGCAAGCGACATTTATCAGGGGTTTGGGTCTTAAGTTGAAACCAACGAGCAAGACCGCGTCCCTACACATATTGCGTACAATCTATATGTAGCCCTACTTTTCCGAATTAGTACCATCACCAATCACTAATGGCTAATGACTAATGACTACCCGACGCACCTAGTAATTAGCAATTCCACCGCATCTGAAATAAAACACGACCCACCAAACTTATTGAGAATTGGTCTAATGTTTTCTGCCACTGCTGATACTTGAGCTGGAGAACAAAAAGCAAGCACATAAATGTTATCCAGCGCCGTCATTGATGAATCGCGGGAAACGTGATCCCTGGTGCTTTTTCCCGCGACATCACGAATCACCGAATAACCGGGTACGCCAGCTTTGTCTAAACCGTCTAAAATCTTGCCGAGCTCCACTGAGTGGGCTATGATTTCTACTCTTTTGACTGACTCCATCATCTCACCTCCAAAACATATTGATTCCGTATAGATACAGGGGAATCCCTACAATGATATTAAATGGAAATGTCACTGCTAAGGCAGTTGAAATGTAAAGACTTGGGTTCGCTTCGGGAACAGTTAGGCGCATCGCTGCTGGTACTGCTATATAAGAAGCACTCGCGCACAATACGGCAAACAGCAAAGTGTCTCCCTGTGGCATTCCGATTAATTTCGCTATTACCAAAGCAATTACGGCGTTGACTATGGGAATTAGGATTGCAAAGCCGATCAGAAAAATTCCTGCTTCTTGCAAATCTTTAATTCTGCTGGCTGCAACCAGCCCCATGTCTAGCAAGAAAAAAGTCAAAACTCCGTAAAACAAATCTTGAGTAAACGGACTCATAACTTGCCAACCGTGTTCTCCTGTCATTATGCCCATAATTAGGCTGCCAATCAGTAGAAAAACTGAACTGTTTAGGAATGCTTCTTGCAAAACTTCTGACCAAACTATTTCGCGTTTTCCTTCTTCCCCGCCGAATACACTCACGAGTATTAGCCCGACTATAATTGCTGGGGATTCCATTAATGCTAGCGCGGCTACCATGTAACCGTCAAAGTCGATCCCCTGTGCTGTGAGGAAGGAGGTTGCGGTAATAAATGTGACGGCGCTGATGGAACCGTAGGTGGCTGCGATCGCTGCGGCATTGTAAGAGTCGAGTTTGATCCTCAATAGGAAAAAAGTATAAATGGGTACTAGCATTGACATCAGCATCGCTGCCAAAATTGTCAGGGCGACTTGCTGGTCAATTCCGCTTCGCGACAGTTCGACGCCGCCTTTAAATCCGATCGCAAACAGCAGGTACAGCGAAAACAGTTTGGGGATGGGCGCTGGAATTTCTAAATCAGATTTGAGAAAAATTGCCAGCATTCCCATGAAAAAAGCTAATATGGGTGGATTTAAGATATTTGACGCGACTAAACTCAAATCCACGATCGTTCACTCCCATTTCTTGCGTTTTTAATATTACTTCCCCAGTAATTGTGGCACGAGAATGGATCAATAGACCGATCGAACTTTGGACGCGAAAGCTCGAGCGGGCTAAATACCGCCAAATACAGCAAAAGCGCCGAGTGCACACCTTACTCGTTGTAAGGTTTGCACTCGGCACCCGCAAGCTAAGTATTTTGGTTTAACTAAGCAACTGCCAAATAAGACTCTAGCGCTTCGGAACCACCGATCAACTTGCCGTCGATAAATACTTGCGGCACAGTTGTAGCCCCAGTCATCGCCCGCAGCGATTTGGTTGTGACATCCCGGTTCAAGACGATTTCTTCATAATCCAAGCCCTTTTCACTCAGCATAGCCTTAGCCTTAGCGCAGAAGGGACAGCCCTTTTTTGTAAACAGCGAAACTAGCTTCGGCTTAGCTGCTGCGGAGTTGATGTAGTTGAGCATCGTCTCGGCATCAGACACTTTGAAAGGGTCTCCCGGTTCCTCAGGCTCAATAAACATTTTTTCAACCACGCCATCTTTTACCAGCATCGAATAACGCCAAGACCGCTTGCCAAAGCCTAAATCTGTTTTGTCTACCAGCATTCCCATGCCTTGAGTAAATTCCCCGTTACCGTCGGGAATTAACGTCAGATTGTCTGATTCTTGGTCTTTTGCCCACTCGTTCATCACAAAGGCGTCGTTGACGGAAATACAAACAATTTCATCTACGCCATTTTCTTTGAAAACTTTGGCCAATTCGTTATAACCGGGGAGGTGCGTTGACGAACAAGTGGGAGTAAAAGCTCCCGGCAGCGAGAATACTACTACGGTTTTACCTGCAAATATATCATCCGTGGTGACATCCACCCACTCGTTGTCTTTGCGAGTGCGAAAGGTGACTTTGGGTACTCTTTGACCTTCTTGGTTCGTCAGCATGATTTTAAATTCTTGGGTAGTTGGGTTAAATTCCTTTGCTTTCTTTAGCGTACTCATAACGAGTATGACTTGTCAAGGATAGGCGGGTTTTTTTTAGTCCGTTGTCAGTTGACTGTTGACGGTTGACTGTTGACTGTTGACTGTTGACTGTTGACTGTTGACTGTTGACTGTTGACTGTTGACTGTGGTGAGCTTTCCAGTCAACCGTCAACAGCTTTCCAGTCAACCGTCAACAGCTAACAATGCCCCATGCCCCATGCCCCATGCCCCATGCCCCATGACCCTATCTAAAATCTAAAATCTAAAATCGATATGCCCCATGCCCCATGCCCCTATCTAAAATCTAAAATCTAAAATCTAAAATCTAAAATCGATATGCCCCACGCCCAATTACCAATCAAGTTTTCGGCCTAAATACTCCTCTAGCTGCTGATTGTAAGGTCGAAAATAATCCCTCAACCAATCGCGAACCGATTGATTGACCGGCTGGTAAGAACCGGGATTAGCATTTTGGTATTCAGATAATTGATATTCCGGCAAATCTAAGAATTCTAAAACTTGCTTGACAGTTGTTGCCGCACCTGCATAAAAATCTTCGCTTTTCAAAATTAACAACTGTTCTCGGGGAAAGAAAGTCCGCCAGTTTTTGATAAATTCTATGTACCTACCGCGAGCTAAATAATTCCCCGGTTCCTCGCCGATGATGTATTCTGGATTTTGATTCAACCGTTCAATTTCAGCGCTAATTACTCGATCGAGCGATCGCGCTTCCCAATTTAAGTCAGTCAAGCGGTAAAATTGAGAAATCGCCCGATCGACCGGATTTCGCAAAAGTACAATCAGTTTAGCCTCGGGAAACAGCCTGTAGAGCCGTTCCGGTGCTTCCCGAGAGTCAAAATAGCTCGGACTTGCTTCGCCCGTCAAAAATTGCTCTCCCGCAGGCATTGGCGGAAAATGAGCCAAATACCAATCAATCCCTCTGTCAAAGTGCCACGATAAAAAATCCATCTCCTTTTTAATCGGAGTCAAAATTTGCGGGTGTTGAGCTAAATAAGTATACAGAGAAGTCGTCCCGCACCGCTGACAACCAATAATTATAAAGTTAGGAACTTTGACTGGTTTTAAGTTCCTATGTTGTATAGCAGGCATCTTGCCTGTATCTGTTTGTGGAACAGGCAAAATGCCTGTTCTCTTACTGATAATAGATGCAAAACTTTGTTTGTAACTGACAGTTCGATAAAAATCAATCGCCTCGGCAATTTTACCTTGCCTCGTCAAAGCTTCCCCCAAATTCAGATAAGGCCAAAAAGCCTCCGGTTTAGCTGCAACAACTTCGCGGCAGAAGTTCTCAACTTCATCTAACTTGTTTTGCCTAGCAAAAACTTCCCACAAATTGTAATAAAACCACCAAGGACTATCGGGATTTATTTCTATTGCTTGGAAAAATGCCGCCGCCGCTTCCTCCCAATATTTTTGGTGGCTCAGAACAGCACCTAAATTGTAATAAGACCAGCAATCATCGGGTTTTTGGGCGACAGTTGCGCGAGATGAGGCTAATGCCCGATCCTCTTCGAGGGCAACGCTTACGCACTTTTCTTGCTTCTGCAACAACTCCTCTAATTCCGCTGATGCGTTACCACAACTCGGCATAGCTGTCAAGAGAGCTTGGTAAAAAATAATTGCGCTTTTTGGGCGATCGTACTTCGCTAAATTCTCTCCTAACTGCAAATAAAACTCCCAATTTTCCGGTGTAATTTGCAATTGAGATTGTTCTAACAGTAAGTTTAAATCCGACTCTGTTTGTCCGAGAGCGTATCCCAACTTCTCGTAAATTCCCGGCAAATCTCCGTCAATTTCAATAGCTTTTAAATACGTAGCGATAGCTTCATCCCACTGTTTTAGTTTAGTTAAAGCGTCGCCTAAATTGCAAAAAGACCAAGCGAAATCAGAGTTGAGTGCAATCTCGCAGCGGTAAGCAGCAGCAGCTTCTTCCCATTGCCGAAGTTTCAGCAAAGCATCGCCCAAATTGTGATAAGACCAAGAAAAATCTGGATTTAACTCAACAGCTTTTTTGTAAGCAGCGACTGCTTCCTCCCATTTTTCAAGTTTCAGCAAGACATCGCCCAAACTGTGATAAGACCAAGAAAAATTAGGATTTAATTCAATAGCTTTTTTGTAAGCAGCAACAGCCTCATCAAACCGACCCTTTTCTTGCAGGGAATTCCCCAAATCGTGGTAGTCATTATCCATGCAAAACTCCTGCAACAGTCAGTAATTTTTCCAGCGATTTCACATCCAACCGCATATCTTTATGTAAAGGTTTTGTCGGAGTTCCATCATCAACCAAATCACCAATTAAATAGTAATGTTCCAAACCGCACAAATTGCTAATCATCCAATAACAATGCGGAACGTAAAGGGGAGAAAAAATCTCAATAACCTTAGTTCCCGGACAGCAAAAAACTAGATTAGTCAACCCCCCTCCGTGGGGTGCGACAACTACTTTAGCAGCAGCCAAACACGATGCTTGTTCCGCTACCGACATCGTTTCCAACTTGACACTCCGAAACCCTAATTTTTCTAAGTATTTAATTACCTCTTCATCGTTGACTATCCGCCGATAGGATGCTTGTTGGCGACTGATATAAATGCGCTCTGAATAGTCTGTATTTAGGGGTTGTTGTTCATTTAAAAATGTCTTTTTGAGATATTCACACTTCCATTGAGAAACCGCCCCCGAGCCGTCATATGATATTGACGGAACTATTAATTTATCGGCTGTAATGTGTAAATTGCAGTGACTTTCTAAAAGTTTATTTTGAGAAATTCCTAAAGTATCTAAAGTTTCTGCTTGATAGGAAGAATCCGAGGCATTGACAACAAACTTATCTATAGTTTCTATCAATCCGCTCCGCTGCAAAAGGTCAAATCGCGTAATCACATCAAACATCCAATGAAAATAAGCAGCTCCACCCCAGCGAGCCGATAAAAAAGCCACATTTCCATCGACGTGTTCAGCGGGAGGCAATTTGTCGGAAGTGATTGCCAATTCAGCACAACCCATTGAAATATCAGCAACAAGTTTATTGTCTGAAGTAATCACGGCGGTAGTCACAACATCTGCCCAAGCTCGTCCGTTTGGCAATACGGCAACAAAAGCTTTTCTGGAATGACTTTGATGTTCCCAAAATCTGCGGCTGCTGTCGATTGTTTTGGAATCAGATAAATTGATTTGACTCGCAGGATGGATGTCAATGCAGGTGAGGTGCGGATTGGATTCTGCTGCAACTGTCAAATCTTCTGTAAACCCACAGTATTTTTTGAGAATACTTAAGGGTAAGTTTTGATTGCTGCATTTTGCCCGATCGCTCTCATCGACTTCTCCTTGTTGTTCCAGAGCATAACCTATATTATCGTAAGCTTCAAACAAATCGGGTTTAATTTGCAGGGCTTGAACTAAATTAGTGATTGCAGGTTCCCACTGCTGTTTGGCAATTAAACTCAAACCCAATCCTTCGTAACACCAACAGGATTTTGGATCGAGATCGATCCCTTTTTCATAAATGGCGATCGCCCTTTCTAATTCTCCTTGATTCCGCCGTGCATCACCCAACTTTTTGTACAGCCAACTATGCTCAGATTCTAGCTCAATAGCACGACCAAAAGCCGCTGCTGCTTCGGGCCAATTTTCTTGTAATTCCAGAACTTCCCCCAAACTATTGTACAGCCAACAATCATCGGGATTTAATTCAATAGCTTTGCGGTAAGCCGCCGTCGCTTCTGCCCAATTTTTCAGTGGAACCAAAGCCTTACCTAATCTATCGTAAGACCAACAAAAATCGGGATTTAGTTCAACTAACTTGCGGTAAGCAACAGCAGCTTCCTCCCACTCAGAAAGCTCCATCAGCACATCGCCTAAATTGTTGTAAGTCCAACAAAAATCGGGATTTAACTCAATAGCTTTGCGGTAAGCAGCAGCGGCTTCGCCGTGTTCCTCCATCGCCTGCAAAGTTTCCCCCAAAAAGTGGTAAGCCCAACTAAAATTAGGGTTTAGTGCGATCGCCCGTTGGTAAGCTGCCCGAGCTTCGTCAAACAGTTCTTTCTCTTGCAGAGTTTTACCCAACTTGTGGTAAGTTAAGTAGTTGCTGGACTTAATTTTAATAGCTGTTTGATAGCGAGCGATCGCCTCCTCCAAATAACCCGTATTTGCCGCAATCTCCCCCAACTTTTCCCAACCCAGAGACAACAGAGTTGGCTCTTCGCCCAAACTTTGATTTCCGATTTTTTTGACAATCAGTTGATAGCCTTTGTGTACTACTTCTAACTGACTTCCAAACATCTCCAAAAAAACATCTATCCCAATTTTAGTATCTTGCTCGGGGCTGTCGGGAAACGTAAACTCGTAATCGTCAAAAATCATCAATCCCCCAACTTTCACCAACCTCCAAGATAAAATCGCATCTTGCAGAGCACTGGTAGGTTTGTGACAGCCGTCAATGTAAGCAACATCGTAATATTCCGAAGCCAAATTAATTAACAAATCTTGAGAGTAACCTTCTAATTCTATTACCCGCTCTGCTGCTCCCGTTTTAACAATATTGCCCTTAAAATGTTGTTGAAAATACAAATCAATACAAGTAATTTTTGCCGTCGGATGAGTTAAAATATTATCCAGCAGCCAGCAAGCCGACATTCCCTGAAAACTGCCAATTTCCACCACTTGAAAATCCGCAATTCCGGTAAATTCCTGCAAATGCCGTTTCCAAATAGGAATATTGTGCGTAAACCAATCTTGGGTAAATTGATAATCTTTCGCCGCACACTCAGCCCAACCCCTCAATTCGCCCGCTTTTTGGTGGCAAATAATTGCTTCTTCTAATTCCCCTAATTGCGGTAAAATATTTCCTAAATCGTTGTAAGGCTGAGAATTGCTCGGATCGAGATCAATTTGGCGACGGTAAGTGGCAATTTGTGCGTACAACTCCTGTTGTTTCGCGCGAACCTCCTGAAGTTTTGCGACCACTTCCGCAGCATTGGGTTCAATTTGCAGTGCCATGCTATAAAATACGATCGCACCTTCAAGCTGCTTCTGTTTCTCTAAACTATTGCCTAAATTTATATAAAACTCCGCTCCATCTAACTCAATTCCCAGCAATTTGTGGTAAATTTTCCCGCTTGCAAGTACCTCGATACCTTGACAATAAGTTTCGATTGTGCTGTCTAAGCCCGATTCGCTGCGCTTGCGCAAAACATATCCCAACCTCTGATTGATTCCGGTCAAATTCGGCTCAATCTGAACCGCGTGCAGGTAAGCGCTAACAGCTTCATCCCAGGATTGTGCGCAGGTGAAGGCAATTCCCAAATTGACATAAAACCAAGGAATATTCGGACTTATTTCAATAGCTTTGCGGTAGCAACTAATAGCTTCCTGCCACAGTTGTTTTTGAGCCAAAGCGTCCCCTAGGCAATTGTATGCCCAGTAGGAATTATCATTAATTTCCAGAGTCTGACGGTAACATTTAATGGCTGAATCAAAGTCGCGTTTTTGCGCGAAAACATTACCTAAACCCACGTAAGCACGAGCATAATTAGGATTGATATCGATGCTTTTGCGGTAACAGGCGATCGCCCGATCCAATTCTCCTCGCTCCGCCCAAGTTTTACCCAAACTGTGGTAAGATTCAAAAAGATTTGGATTGATGGCAATCGCTTGTCGGTAATTGGCGATCGCCTCATCCCACCGTTTTTTCCCGACCAGCATTTCCCCCAAATTGTGATAAGCTGTTGCCAGCTTCGGGTTTAACTTAATTGCCCGCGAATAACATTCAATAGCGCGATCGAGCTTTCCCAATTCAACAAAACTATTTCCCAGAGAGACGTGCTCGTCAGCAGTTGCCCAACTCGGCTCGATATTAAAAGCTTGATACCAACAGTCTGCCGCCTCTTCTCGCTTCTCTAACTGCGTCCAAATTCTCGCCAACTGCCGATAAGCAGCGGCAAAATTAGGCGCTAGCGAAATCGCTTTTTCACAATTGGCGATCGCCTTAGACCACTGTTTTTCTTGAGAATACAAACTGCCGAGATTAGCGTAAACTTCCGGCAAATTTGGATTATGCTCGATCGCCCTTTCATACCACTGCTTAGCTTGTTCGATTTCACCTCGAACCTGCATCGCCTTTCCCAGCGTTTGGCAAGCTGTCGCCAAATTCGGTTCAATTTTCAACGCTAACTCGCAAGCAGCAACTGCCTCATTTAACCTTCCTTCTGCTAAATAAACTTCTGCTTGCCGACTCAAATCAACCGCTGCTTTTTCCATCTTCTCAATCGAGGGCATAATTAAACTTACTCCAGACGCCAACTAACCCAAACCCACCACTTCAACCATCCTTTTGAGCGAACTCAAGTTCACCAAAATATCCTCAGTCAGGGAATTCTGATACATCAACTGTCTAATAGGATAGCATTCAAAAGCCTCCCCCGCTAAAAAGTAATGTTCCAACTGCAAATATTGACTGCTTCCCCAGTAATAATGGCTGATATAGTGAGGCGACACCAACTCAATTACTTTAGTTCCTTGGCGACAAAAAATCGTATTTGTCAAGCCGCTGCCGTGGGCAGCAACTATCACCTCAGCGTGGTAAAAATGAGCAATTTGCTCAACCAAAGACATCGACTCCGGCAAAATAGAAACAAAGCCAAATTGCTCCAAAACCTCAACCACATCTTCCTCGTTCAAAACTCGTCGGTATCTCGCTTTGCTGCGGCTGATATAAATGCGTTTTGGATAGCTCGAACTAGGTATAATTCCCTTGAGAAACTCGCGCCTCAAAAAATCCATCGCCCACCCAGGAGGCCAGCCCAAATATCCCGCAAAAGACGGCACAATTAACTCCGTTGCTTGAATGTGAGGCAAGCGATCGCTCTCCAAGACTTTCTCTTCGGGAATGCCCAGAATTCTTAGACTTTCCCGCTGAAATTGGTGCTGACAACTATTCACCAAAAACCAATCAATCTCCGCCCAATCCTTACCGCTGAGCCTCAGCAATTCTATCCTCGGCAAAACATCAACCATCCAGTGAAAATAGACATTTCCCGACAAACCAGAAAGCACCGCCACGCTGCCGTCAATTTGCTTTAAATCAGGAAATGATTCTAACTTAAAAACGCTGTGTTTTCTAACATCATGCTTTTCACATCCAGGTAAAAACCCCGGATAATCTCTCGACACATCAGCCAACAAATAATTGTCAGGAGTAATTACAGCGATCGCCTTGCAAATCAGCCAATAATTTTCCTGCGGAACAATCCAAACTCGCCCGTTGGGAATCTGTGCCACAAAAGTCTTTGGTGACTCCACAGGTAGCGGCTGCAAGTTTGACAAACGGCAAACTCCCCAACCCAAATGCACCGGATCGAACCACTTAGAAATCCTCTGCAAACACAGCCCGCAAGTTAAACCTGTACAATCGGTATTTCCCCCTTGCGAATTTGTTAGCGAAAATTGGGATTGTTGAATATTTGCGGTACAGGATTCTGGAGCAGATTTCCAAACTATTTCCACATAATTGCCCGCATCCAACTTAGCATTAACCAGCCAATCCCAACTCGATAAATAAATAGCGCGAGGAGGTGCTAGAGAATTGCGGTCTGGCGAGATAAAACTATGTTTATTCCACTCTTTCTGCTCCCCGTACCCGTGCAATTGCAACTCTAAAACCTTTTGATAATAATCGATCGCCCGTTCCCAGCGTCCCTGTTTTTCCAGCAGTTTTGCCAACTCAAAATAAACCTGCGGTAAAGCAGGTTGAATCGTCAACGCCATGCGGTAAACTGCAATTGCTGCAATGAACCGATGTTGCTGGGCTAAGGAATTTCCCACCCGCCAGTAAATCTCTGCATTTTGTGGCTGAATTTGCAAAGCTTTTTGATAATAAGCGGCGGCCGATTCGTGTCCGCCGTACTCTGTTAAAGCATTTCCCAAATGCAAGTAAATTTCGGCTAAATTATCGCAGATTTCAGCAACAGGCAATTCGCGCTCTGCACTTGACAGATATCTAGCCGCACCCTCTTTTTTCTTTATTTTTAAATCCCTAAAATCTGTGACATCCGTGACATCGGTGACATCCGTAACATCCGTTATACGATCCGTTGCCGAACTTCCCATCAATGCTGTGAGAAATCGATCGCACGCAGCGATCGCCCTTGACAATTCATCATCTTCTACATCAGCAACTCTGCGGCTTTTTCCCAAACGGCAGTAAGCCTCAACAAAATCGGGCTTCAGAGCTATCGCCCGCTTAAAATAAGGCATGGCGTCAGCAATTTTGCCCAAAACCATCAAAGAAAACCCGGCATCTGTATAGCCCGAAATATGTTCGGGATTCAGCTCGATCGCGCGATCGAAACAAGCAACCGCCGCCGAATGTTCTCCCTGTATTTGCCACGCTTTCCCCAGATTGTAGTGAGCCAAAACCATGTCCGGCTCCAACTCAATAGCTGTGAGGTAAGATGCGATCGCCCGCTCGGGGTTTTTATTGAGCAACGCTTGACCCAAATTATTGTGCAGCGTCGCCCAATCTGGCTTAATCTCGAGCGCCCGCTGGTAAACCTCGAGGGCCTCAGCAGCGCGATCGTCCTTGAGCAAAATCACACCCAAATTGCTGTAAGCTTCCACGTAATCCGGCTGTTTGGCAATCACCTGTCGGTAGGTATCAATTGCCGCTTGGAGCTGATTATTTTCATCTAAAACCACAGCCAGATTGTAGAAAGCAAGTAGATAATTGGGGTTAAGAGCGATCGCCTTTCGGTAACAGTCGATCGCCCCCAACAAATTACCCTGCTTGTGAAAAACATTTCCCAAGTTATAATGAAGTCCCGGCCAGTCTGGTTTCAAATCCAGAGCTTGCCGGTAATGAAAAACCGCCTCATCCAGCCAGCAATACTCGCTGTAAAGTTGACCCAAATAAGCATGAGCCAGAAAAAACTGGGGCGAAATCTCCAAAGCTTGCACAAAAGCGTCTCTTGCCGCCGTCGGATCGCCGCTCGCTTCCAGAATTTCGCCTAAAGTCGTGTAAGCCGAGGGCGAAAATGGTTGAAGTTCGATCGCCCTTTTACAAAAATCGAGCGCCTCAGTTAACTTCCCCCTGTTCAAATAAACTTGGGCTTGCCGGATATATTCTTGAGTGTTCATTGATCGCCAGCAGTTGCGGTTACTTTACCGCTTCAGTAAACCCGATAAATTTTAATTTGAAAGTTTGATATTTTCCGACTATTTATATTTTAGGCGATCGGGCGATCGATTAATTTCACTAATAAATTGTTAAAATTTTTACCTTTGACCTTAAGTTCACACCAATCCCCGCCTTTTACTTCCTACTTTCTTTTGCTTCTGAGACTCCAGCCTCATAAACCCCGTTTCTACGAGATACCGCACTTTTGCTGGTAAATGAAGTACAAAAAACTGGTTTCGCTCCGGGGCGGTGCCAATAGCGCGCGCCCTCCAGCTTTCTGAGGTGTACTTAATTAACCTGGAATCTGCTGTATCTTAGGTTTTCTAGCGAAGTATTTACCAAGAAACCGGGTTTCTGGCTCCGCCTGCGTAAATTCTGTCTCTACATTAAAGCTTTCAACTTCGCTCCGCCGCAGGCAGAATGAAGTTGAAAGCTTCCAAGACTTTCAGTGTGAGAACAGCCCCAGATGTTATCCGGTGCTGCCCCACAACTGCCAGTTGTTTTAGAACAGCTCGAAGCTGTTCGAGGTAATTGTCAGGTTAGGCTGCAACTGAGCAACAGTTAGCACTCCGTTGCTGCCGTTGAAGTACAACGCACCGTTTGTTGGGTCGTAGATCAACTTGTTCGTCGTGGTCGAGCCTGGGGTGGCTGCGTTGAAACCAGAAACGACAACAAACTCGCTCGCCTCGAACGTGCTGCCCAAACCAGCGAACACACCGCCCTGCTTCAAGCGGATCTTATCTTCGCCTGGGGTAAAGTCAGTGATCGTGTCTACCCCATAATCGCCACCGCTGGAGAAGAAGTAGAACGTATCGCTGCCAGCACCGCCCGTAAGCACATCACTTCCTCTGTCGCCAGAGATAAAGTCATTGCCCGAACCGCCATTGACAGTATCGTTGTCTTTACCGCCGAACAGGCTGTCGTTGCCGTCGCCGCCGTCGACAATATCCCTGCCTTGGCCGCCAAAGACTGTATCGCTCCCCGATCCGCCGAGTACGGTGTCGTTGCCTCTGTCGCCCGAAATTAAGTCATTGCCATCGCCGCCGTCTACGAGGTCATCACCTTTACCGCCAAAGATGAAGTCATCGCCGGTGCCGCCAGCGACCACATCGTTGCTGCTGCCGGAAAGGATGGTATCGTTGCCGTCGCCGCCGCCGATAGTGTCATTGCCGCCGTCGGTAATAATCAGGTCGTTGCCACTGCCACCAGCGATGACATCAGCGCCCGCAAAAGTCTGGATGATATCGTTGCCGCCGCCGCCGTTCAACCTGCTGTCGCCTTGGGTGCCGATAACAGTAAAGCCACCGCCACCTACACCTCCAGATAGTGAACTTGCTGGTTGTGTTGGATTTGTTACCTGTGTCATTTACACTCCTCCTAAAAGATGAATCATTTTTCTACAATACACTTTTGTCTGCTATACAAAACCTGGCTAAGCTTATATAAGCTCCACCATTCAACTAGAAGTAGTTTCCAGATGGTCTGCTTCCTGCTTCTACCAAGGGAGTAGGCTCCTACTTGTCCACAGGCGTAAATTCGGGTGGAGCAGCACCCTATTTTTCAAATGAGTACAAATGTACAACTATTTTTTTTGAAGCTTTTAGCCCATGAAACCGGACATCGGTTGAGACCCTAATTGACCCGGCTGCCATAAGTTGTCATGTAATTTAAATTGTCCGTAAGGAGACCGGGATCGCGAGTGGAATTCTGTCTTCCTTGAGCAGCAAATATCGGTTGTTTCCTGCTTTGGACTCTCGACTCCACCACTCCCTCCCTCCTATAACACCAAAATATTTCAGCTAAACGTTTGTGAGTGTACCATACCGAGCTTCGATGCGGCTAGTCATTTTTAAAACAATAGCCGGGAAATACACATAAACCCTTTTTAATCGGAGTATGCTCTCAAGATTGAGAAATAGCACCGGGCCCGCTGGCACTGTCGATCGCCGGGAAGTTCGATCGCCCGCAATGGGGCTGGAACTTTAGTTGCGGTTTTTCAGTACACTTTTGTTGACAAGACTTTTGGTTTTCGCCAATAGTTCCCCAGAAATCAAAATTTTTTAGCGGGCTTTCAAAGGAAGCCCGCGCCAGCTCGAGCCTGCATTCAATCAAAAGTGCGTCCCAACACAGTCCCGGACGGACTCTTGAGGCTCATCACCTTGATGTTTCCACCGAAATCCCTCGCGTTCAACGCAGGATTTTGGCTAAAAAATCCAGTTTCTCAACCAAAATCCGTCATTTGGGTTCCCATGAGCCGCATCCATCCCGACAATCTGACAATGCAGCGCTTGTTTTCTGAAGTTGGGATGAACGGTGGGTCGGTAGATTTGTGACGGTACAGTCAGTCGATTTTAGATTTGAGATTTGAGATTTTAGATTGAGTCCACAGATGAATCTGGGAACTGGAACTAGGATCTAAAATTTTGGGCTTCGGGCAACTCCTGTCGTTCACAAGTATCCGTTTTTGGGCGGGGTCAAAGCTGAGAATAAGCTGCAGCGCATCAGGTACCAGTTTATAAACAGAATGTAACAGCAGGCCCGTGATCCAAACCCCGTTATCAATCATTCCCCATCTCAAACCTCAAATCGAGAATCTCAAATCGTATTAATTGTCTGTTGGTTCCGGAGACAGTGTCAAAAACAAAAATATGCGATCGCCCTGCCCCGAGCCTCCGTAAGTTTTTATATAATTAGATTCGATCGATACTTCCGACAGTTGTGGATTGCCAACAGGAAAATCATGGTTCCAGGCCAATATGCTTGCACAGGACAACAAAGACTACAAACTCAATACCTACATTCAATTGTGCGGACTCGTGGCAAAAGCTAAACCCGGTTGCTTGGGAGATTTATCGTTACCAAACGCAAAACTTGTAGAAACCGGGTTTCTAGCTACCGATACCTGGGTAATGCAACAGTCCGAAGTATTGATTTGATAATTTACAGCCAACCTCAGAGGCTGTATGAAAAGTGGCAAAGGATACCAATTTAGGCTAATCGCCTGACGATAAGCCGAATCATGGAACCGATCATCCTTGCTCAAGCCTCGATACCAATTGATCCCACCAAAAGTTTGTTCAACCACCGATCTTTTTTTCAGTAAAACAAAGCCTTGGTCTGTTGCAATCATAAAACCACCTGAATCATCGATCCCCAGTTATCCATCACCGATTTGAAAAACGGATGGTCGCTGTCACCCCATCGACCCAGATCGAATAGACCCGTGAAACCCTTTGTCCCATCTGGTAGACCGAAAGAGAGAACCTGTTTACTCGCTTCATGTTCAAGAACACTTACTCCTGTGACCGCCACGCCCAGCACTAATTAAAGTCAGCTTGGCATTCCTATGCAACTTTCTGCGTCGGTATCGAGAGGCAGGGGAGATAGCAGCGAAGTCGCAAAGGCGAACTCGTCGTTCTAAGATTAAAGGAAAAGACGAACAATTATTACAAAAACTTGTAAAGGATAAAAATGATATACATCTGCGAGGACCTCAAGGCTCCCTTTTAGACCCCCCAGGTCTAGAAGTTAGTGAATCTAGTTTATATCGCTAGCTCAATCGACTAAAATTAGGGCGCAAAAAAAAGTTTTATAGCCAGTTAACAGCTCTCTGAAAAAGTTCAAAAGCGGCGGTATGAATGGAGGATTTGGCTAGATAGTATAGATGCAAGAAACATTGTATTAATCGATGAGACTGGTGTACATCTAGCCACAGGTGTGAAGGTATGGCAGATGTAAAGGAGGAGAACGAGTCTAGGATGAGCGACCAGGAAATCCGGAAAAAAATGTCACTTTAGTTGGGGTAATGAGTGATGAGGGTTTAATAACCGATATGACTTTAGCCGGTGGTCTAAAGACGCCTAGTTTTTTAGCTTACCTTGAGAAAATCTTACTGCAGCAGTTATGGGTTGGCGCAATTGTAGTTATAGATAATTTATCTGTTCATCATGCCGAAGCCCTCGAAAGTAGGATTGAATCTGTCGGAGAAGAGAGTGAAATTCTTATCTCCCCATTCGCCGGATTTATTTCCCATCGAGTTGTATTGGTCAAAAATCCAAGTAATTCTCCCTTATGAAGCAGCTTGAACTTCAAATGTTCTTGATGAAGCGATTACTAAAGCTATTAATGCTATTACTGATGAAAATGCTTTGAACTGGTTTGAGCGCGGTGGTCTATTTTTAGAGCCAATTAAATTGTTAATTTTTGTGGTAGATTATATGGCAAATAGCTGGAAGTTAAAATATTAACTTCTCCGCCAATATTTTATTGCTAATTGTTAACTTCGAGCTGCTCACTAACGATTAGCAATCTCCCGGACTTTTGGTTCTGCCTTCATAGAAAAGCTCTACTAATTAGTCCGATGGTGTGCTTTTAGTTGCGCTGTTGACCCGCTGAAATTGCTCTGGCTGTCGTACCTATAGAGGTACTCGTCGCTCTGGAAAATATAATTGATGGAAGTAGCTGCATAGTAGGCCAGCGCTAGCAGCGACACTAGATTAAGAATTCTATAAATTGGTTTCTCAGACACTTCGTTCATTTTTACTCCTACTTTTTATGCAAATAGCAAATTTGGGTACAGTGACGACACTTTTTTTGAGAAGTTCCCCAACATCCAGCACCTCTAAAAATTTCGCTTGCGTTATACACTCCTGATGCCCGATCGCCCCAAATAAGTCGTACTTGAGAGTTGAAACAGTTTTTGTTGCCTGTTTCATATTGCATTCTCTGCCTTTGATTGTCTATCTAACTGTGGTAAGAGTTAGGCAATTTGGGCGCAAAAAAACTTTACAATTGCCTGTTAAGATCTGCTACAATTTGAAGAAATCGAGCTGGAAAAGGTTGTAGGGCAAGGAGCCTAGTTGTTTTTCAACGCCAAACAAGGATTTTCCCAAATTCTATTAAGGGTGCGCAGTGACCGGAGGTAATAAAAATTCTTAAGTTGCTCAGCGGCAGGCTAAAATATGTCTGAAGTTATACTTTCCCAAGCAACAGGCCGTCTTACTTTGCATATTTATTTTGAGCTTGGTTGAGGTTGCCGGTAATTTTTGAGTAATAAAATGTTGCGGTCGCTGTCCGACAATTTGGGTCTGACACTTGGGTTCTGACAATTTTGACCCTCGTGACACCATTAAATCACGAGGTGACAGAAGAAAAGTAGGGGTCAGTCGATTTGAGACTTCGGGCCCAGACGTTCAGCGATCGCGAGCCGTGGAGTCGCGCGAGTCGTCGAAGGAGTTGAGATTTGAGATGTACTCCACAGATGAATCTGGGAGCTTGAACAAGAGTCTAAAATTTGGGGCTGCTGGCGACTTTTGTCGGAAACTTGTATTTGTATTTGGGCGGTATTAAAAAGCAGAAGACCGAATTTTAGATTGGTAAAAAAATACAGTTTTATGATTCAGAAATAATTATATTTAAGTCTACCTTATAGCTGCATTTTTTTACAATGAAACAAGATGATTAACTCGCTGCGATGATAGATGCACCCGGATAATTTAGGATGAGATAAACGACTGTGTGTAAGCTAGTTACTTGAACAATTTATGAGAAGTTTTGCTCGCATGTAGCTGGTTGTACAACAGACTTTTTGCTGGTAATTTGCCAAATGGATAGGGGCAGAACAACAGGCCAAACCAGAGGACCGATTACTAAGGCTATCCAAGATATCAAGTCATTTTTAGATGTCGCAGTATCGTTCCAAAAAATTTTGAACCAAACAAGAAAAACGATTAAGGCAATCGAAAAGTAGATAATCATTATCATTTTTTTACCTGCCTGCCTATAGAGGAGATAGAAGTCTTGATAATTATTGTAACTCAGCGTTGGGATCGCCGATCGCAACTTTAGACCCTGGGGTGCAAGTTGCAAATGTCTAAAACCCAAAGTTTCACACCTCTGGGAGTTCAGAGCCTGGGATGTCGAGCGGACGCACTCCCGCAGTATCTGCGGCGCGGGGCGCTCAAAGTCTTGCGCTCAGAAGTTTTCGAGATTTCGTCAAACCTTGAGGCTACCACCGCAATGACAGCTTATGTGATCGAGGTCTTTGGTTCTCTGTGATTTAACAGAGGTATACTCGCAGACTTCGGTCACAAATCGAGCTAAGAACAATCACACAGCTTAGTCGAGTGCAATCACCCTACTCTGTCCTCAAATGCTCGATATTAGAATAGTCGAGTTCAACAAGATTTCATGGAAGCTCTGACTTTAAAATCCGATCGCGCGATCGCTGAACTGTTCTATCAAGTCACCCATTCAGGCAATCTGACTCGCACTGAAAGCTACGGACTGCGCGCACTCGGAGAAAGCGCTCTCAGCGAAGACGCCCGAGATGCAGCCAACCGCCTGCTTCACGCCATCCGCCGCGGATGGGTCAGGATTTCCGATTAGTCCCCTCACACAGGAAGTTGAGATCGGTATTTTTACTTTCTCTCCTGTCAAGCTTTGCCAACAATCAGATTGAAGTGAGTAGGTCGCTCCATTAACCCTCTCAAAAAAAATTTTACTGCGATCGAAAAGCTCGAACCCGGTTTCTTGAAGAAGCCGGGATTTGGGATTTGAAGCAGCCAGTCGATTTGAGATTTTAGATTTGAGATTTTAGAGTTGAGATTTGAGATTTGAGATTTGAGAGTGGAGATTTGAGATTTGAGAGTGGAGATTTGAGATTTGAGAGTGGAGATTTGAGATTTGAGAGTGGAGATTTTAGAGTTGAGATTTGAGATTTGAGATTTGAGAGTGGAGATTTTAGAGTTGAGATTTGAGATTTGAGATTTGAGAGTGGAGATTTTAGAGTGGAGATTTTAGAGTTGAGATTTGAGATTTACTCTATAGATGAATCTGGGAGCTTGAACTAGGGCCTAAAATTTTGGACGGATGGCGACTCCTGTCTGAAACTTGTATCCGTCTTTGGGCGTAATTAAGTAGATACACGGAAAAATCCCCACATCAAGAAACCAGGTAAATGCACGTAAAAGCAGGTTTCTAAACACCGTAAAACCTTTACGTTGAATTAAGCCTAGCGATATACCTAGAATTCAGTAGTAATCTATAAATAGATACATCTTAATTTATTTGTCACAGTCTCTTAACAAAAAGTAGAGATTTGGGAATTGCCAAAAGCGAGGAATCTGGACAGGGTTTGTGTTTCGAGTTGCAGGGCGATCGAGGAAAAATCCGCTCCCCAAGCCCCGCTGACACAAATCACTAATCAAAACCCAATCGATCACATTTCCTCGCGTAGTTGAATCACATAAATAGTGGAAAAATAAGTCAATACTATCAAAAGTGAGTTCAAACAAAAAAACCTATGATCACCCAAACATTTTTACCTCAATTTACTATTGCAGAGTTAGTCTTTCAGGTATATCACTCAGGTCTGCTGACTCCCACTCACCGACAACAGCTCAAGACAGCGCTGTTAAGTGACTCTCTTACCGAAGAAGATCAAACAGCCATCAACCGCTTGCTCCACGCCGTTCGCCGGGGCTGGCTGAAAGTTGTAGATTAAATTCTCGCCCAAATATTTTTTTGTCGCTCCTCTCTACAAGAACTGTCAGTCGATTTTAGATTTTAGGCTTCCGCGTGAGGCTTCGGCGAGCGCAAGCGTCGAGTCACGCGAGCGTCGAGCCGTCAAGTCGCGCTCACTCGAACAATTTGAGATTTGAGATTTACTCCACAGATGAATCGGGGATATTGAACAAGAGTCTAAAATTTTTGCCTCTCCACCACAGGAGTCCGGGGCTTGTATCGATTTTTGGGCCCGGTCCGATGAACGCAGAATTAAATTCTCTTAATAAAATTAGGCCTTAGCCTAAATGTAGGGTGCGCCACAAGCACCCTGCAGTTTTAACTTCTATGTGGCAAGCTTATTTAGGCAGAGATTTGACCGTCAGGCATCATCGCCTCTCTCAGATTCGCTTCATTCAGATTTGTCCCGCGCAAAGAAGCTTGATGCAAGTTTGCACCCCGGAGATTTGCTCCCTTGAGAGAAACTCCGCTCAAATCAGCTAGATGGAGATTTGCACAGCTCAAGTTAGCTCCGCTCAAATCGGCACCCTTCAAATCCGCTTTTTCGAGATTTGCTTCCGTCAAATTTGCCCAACTCAGATTTGCTTGAGTTAGGTTAGCATGGCTGAGGTCAGCTTGTGTTAAGTTCGCGTCGGTTAAATTTGCTTTGCTCAGGTTGATGGAACAAAGTTTTACTTCTGTCAAGTTTGCACCTTGCAAGTTAGCGTTAACTGCATAAACTTGAATCAAAATTGCCCGCTGAAGGTTTGCATCTCTCATGTCTGCACCCCTGAGACTCGCCCCCGTTAAATCAGCCCCGCTGAGCAAGACACTCCGCAAGATGGCTCCGCTCAAGTTTGTTCCCACCGCCTCGCATTCGCCAAAATTAGCCGACATGAGGTTGGCTTGGGAGAGGTTGGCTTCGCTGATATCTGCTTGATACAGATTGGCTCTGTAGAGGGTGAGACCCACCGCACTGGCACCCTTTAAACTAGATTGACTCAGGTCAATATCGCGCAAATTTGTCCTTGACATATGGACACCGCTCAGGTCTACTTTGTGAAAAACCCGTTCTCCGGCTGCATACCGTCTGAGAAGTTCATCTGCATCCATGTCATTTCCCCCAAAATATTTAATAATACCTTTGATATTTCAATAATATTAGGCATGAGCGACCTTTACGTTTCTTGGTCTGAATACCATCGAAAAATTGAGGATTTGGCTGTAAAAATTGATAAATCTCAGTGGAAATTCGATCGAATTGTCTGTCTGGCGAGGGGAGGGCTGCGGGTTGGGGATACTCTGTCGCGGATTTTCGACAAACCTCTGGCGATTTTAGCGGCCTCGTCCTATGGTGGGGCAGAGGGAAAATTCCGGGGTGCGATCGAGTTCGCCCGCGATTTGACAATGGTGGGCGATAATTTGGGCAGCCACATTGTCCTGGTTGACGATTTGGTGGATTCGGGAATTAGTTTGGATCGAGGTATCGCTTGGCTGAAGAGTCGCTACGGCGAGGATATTCAGGAAATTCGGACTGCTGTAGTCTGGTACAAAGCTTGTTCTGTTGCAAAGCCGGATTATTATGTAGATTATTTGGCTGACAATCCTTGGATTCACCAACCTTTTGAAATGTACGAAAAGATGAGTGCGGCTGATTTTGCTACACAAGTTGGGAGTTAGTCAATAAAAGACTACAACCAGGTCAATTTTTTATAGGGTTTTGCCGATATTTTGCAATTTTTGGCCGAGTCCGTCAGGGGGGGGAACCCCTGTCTCATAGCTAAAGTCCTCTCCAAGAAAACTGAATATTGATTAAGGTTGGGCAGTCGGTTTGAACCGACTTTAGCTATGAGACGGGGAATTAATTCCCCGGCGGGCTTGTGGGTAAGTGCAAGTCGGCTGATACCATTAGCGAACCGAAAGAATACGATCGCCCAATTCCATAGTCTCTGCCAAAACTTCCTGCCGCGCCCACCGGTCCGCCGCCAAAATATCGTCTAAACCAGGGCTTTCACAGTTATCGGCTTGATGTTTGTCGCAGGCCTTCTCAATCAACTTCGGAATATCCAAAAACTGAATCTTCTCCTCCAAAAACAGCGCTACCGCCTGTTCATTTGCCGCATTCAGGACCGCAGGCATCGAACCGCCCGCACGTCCCGCCGCATAAGCCAACTGCATACAAGGATACTTTTTGTGGTCGGGTTCTCGGAAAGTCAAATCCCCAGCTTTTACCAAATCCAGCCGTTCCCAATCTGTATGAATTCGCTCCGGCCAAGACAAAGCATAAAGCAGCGGCAACCGCATATCCGGCCAGCCCAATTGCGCCAAAACCGAAGTATCTTGCAACTCAATTAACGAGTGAATTATGCTCTGAGGATGGATGACAATATCAATGTCGTCATAATCCATCCCGAACAAGTAATGAGCCTCAATTACTTCTAATCCTTTATTCATCAAAGTAGCAGAATCGATCGTGATTTTCGGTCCCATCGACCAATTCGGATGTTTCAAAGCCTCGGCTACTGTTACTGCTGCTAATTGGTCGCTGGGCCAATCTCGAAAAGAACCCCCCGAAGCAGTGAGAATAATTCGCCGCAACCCTCCAGCAGGTAAGCCTTGCAGACACTGAAAAATTGCTGAATGTTCTGAGTCGGCCGGTAAGAGTTTAACGCCGTATTTTTCGATTAAGGGGTTGACAACGGGGCCCCCTGCGATTAATGTTTCTTTATTGGCTAAGGCAATATCTTTGCCTGCTTTGATAGCCGCAATTGTTGGCAGCAAACCAGCACAGCCAACTATGCCACTGACGACGGCTTGAGCGTCGCCATATTTGGCAACTTCGACAACGCCTGACTCGCCAGCAAGTAAAATAGGTTGAGGGTCGAGATCTGCGATCGCCTCCTTCAATTCCTGTAATTTATCTTCGTTGCAAATCGCGACAATCTCCGGTCTAAACTGGCGAATTTGCTGGGCCAGCAACGTTACATTTTGTCCCGCGGTTAACCCGACAATCCTAAATTGCTCGGGGTATTGAGCTACAATATCCAGAGTCTGAGTGCCGATCGAGCCTGTAGATCCGAGAAGAGTTAGTGCTTTCACAATTTTTTAATGTTTTGTGGATTATTCTAATATTACGATTGCGGGGATGAAAATTAGTCGTTAACTATTGCGTGGAAAGCACATTCGACGGAATCATATTTTGAGTGACCACAAGGTGCCAGATTTCATGCAGAATAGGGAAAATTTTGCTGATGACCGTGAGGACATCAGTGTCTCGATCGCCGAAAATAGAGAGGAAGGTCGATCGCAGCTACCGTCGAGTTTGGTTTGGGCGATCGCTACAGCTGCAGCAATTTTCTTTTTGTGTAGCAGTTTACGGCACGCTTTATTCCAATCAACTGCTTTCGATTTGGGAATTTTTGACCAAGCAATTTACTTAATCAGCCAAAACCAAACGCCTTTTTCTTCTTTAATGGGGATTCATATTTTGGGCGATCACGCAGCGGTAATCTATTATCCCCTAGCTTGGCTGTACAAAATTTCCCCGGATGTGCATTGGCTGCTGTTGGTACAAGCAGTTGCATTATCCCTGGGCGCTTGGCCTAGCTGGAGTTTAGCGCGTTTGGCAGGTTTAAATCAAGAACAATCCCGTGCGATCGCATTGATTTATTTGCTCTATCCGGTGGTATTTAACATCAATTTATTTGATTTTCACCCGGAAGTAATCGCTTTACCCGCACTTTTAGCCGCAATTTTGGCGGCGCGTTTAAATAAAATTGTGTGGTTTTGTACCGCTATTCTGTTAGTTTTGAGTTGCAAGGCGGTTTTGTCTCTAACCGTTGCTGCGATAGGTTTATGGCTGTTTTTTTGCGAAAAAAAGCAACGGTGTGGGGCGATCGCACTTTTGCTGGGTGCAGCTTGGTTTTTGATAGCTTCCCAGAAAATTATCCCATTCTTTAGCGGCAGCGAAGTCGCTGGAGTCGGGCGGTACAGCTATTTAGGCAAATCCGTACTCGAAATCATCATCAATCTCATATTAAAACCACAGTTAGTCTTAGGAAAACTCCTTTCATTCGATACATTCAAATATTTATTTCTCCTCACCTTACCTGTGATTTGGCTGCTATTGCCATTCTCGGGCAAACTACGGATACAATATCTAACAGCACTAATTCCTGCCATCCCTACCCTGCTCATCAATATCCTCTCTGACTTGCCATTTCAACGCAGCTTAGCCTATCAGTATTCACTGCCTGTAATTCCATTTTTATTGTTAGCAGTTATCGCAAAAGAAGAAACAAGAAAGAGGGAAGAAATAAGAGAAAACAAGGAAGAGGATAAAGCAAATAACCAACTTTTAACATCGGTAAATGTGCCAAAGTTCCCCTCGAGCAAAATTGCAAATTTACCCTTTAAAAATTTCCAAATTGCTCAACTCAGGCAGGGAATTCAATTGCCGAGGGTTATGATAATTTGGTCGTTAATAATTTTCCTATTTCTGGGCGAATATAAAGATTTTTATCTGTACCTAAATAGACTAGATACCTGGCAAGCTACACGCGAAGCAGTCGCACAAGTTCAACCCCAAAGCAGTATTTTAACAGATAATAGACTTGCCCCTCACTTTGCCCACCGCCCAATAGTAAAATTGCTTTCACAAATTTCGCCCCAAACAAATTTAGCTGATTTTCAATACATATTATTAAACCTGCGGCATCCCTGGCCTGATAGTGAAAAAATTGGTGATACCTTAGCAAATCAACTTAAAAACTCTCCAGATTTTAAATTAACTTATCAAAAAAACCAAGTTCTGCTATTTAAACGAATCGCTGATTAAACCACTAAAATGGTAACTTTAAAATCCCTAAAATCTCATCCAGTATTTTTAATGATTGTCGTGACAACGACAGTCTTATTAACCGCCAGCAGCGCGCGGCACGCTTTGTTTCAGTCAACTGCATTCGACTTAGCAATTTTTGACCAAGCAATTTATTTAATCTCCCAAAATCAAACGCCATTTTCCTCTTTAATGGCAATAAATATTTGGGGCGATCACGCCGCTTTTATTTTCTATCCACTAGCTTTACTTTACAAAATATATCCCGATGTTCACTGGCTTTTATTAGTGCAAGCTGTTTCCCTAGCTTTAGGTGCTTGGCCCACTTGGAGTTTGGCACGTCAAGCCGGATTAAACGAACGAAAAGCAATTGCAATTTCAGCCGTATATCTGCTTTATCCCGCAGTCTTTAATGTCAATCTCTTCGACTTCCACCCAGAAGTAATTGCTTTACCAGCACTGCTAGCAGCAATCTTAGCCGCTAGGCTGAATAAAACATTGTGGTTTTGTGCTGCTATTGTATTAGTTTTGAGCTGCAAAGCCGTGCTATCTTTAACTGTGGCTGCGATGGGTTTGTGGCTGTTGTGTTTTGATAAAAAACGCAATTGTGGACTCATAGCTCTATTTCTAGGCGCGGGTTGGTTCCTGGTAGCTACTCAGGCAGTTATACCGTATTTTAATCAGGGAAGAGAACACGCGGGAATCGGGCGATATCAATATTTAGGCAACTCGGTTTTTGAAATTGCTATTAATTTAATAGTGAAACCAAATCTAGTTTTAGAGCGTTTGTTTTCTTTAGATACTTTTGAATATTTAGCGTTATTGCTATTACCAGTAATTTGGTGGCTGTCCCCGCCTCATCTGTCATCTTTAATTAGTGCTGTGCCGATGTTGGCGATGAATATTCTTTCCGATATCCCCGCTCAGCGGGATTTAATTCATCAATATTCTGTGCCGATATTGCCGTTTTTGGTGGTTGCCGTAATTTCTAGTTTAGCAGCTAGCAATCAGCAAAAGGGAAAGACAATATTTGATAGATTGCCACTTCCTAATTACCCACGGCCTAGAGTCATTGTAATTTGGTCGTTGATTGCTTTTTTAGCTTTAGCGAAATACGGCTATTTTTGGACTATTTATTTGAATGGGAGCGACACTTTGCCCGCTACCAGAGAAGCCATCGCTCTCGTCAACACAAAAGGTAGTGTTTTAACAACTGCTCAGATTGCTCCGCACTTAGCGCACCGCCCTGTAGTAAAATTAACTCAGGCTCAGGCGCCGCCCGCAAATCTCGCAGAATTTGATTATGTATTGCTCAACCTCAGATATCCTGGCTGGATGAGCGATCGAGAATTTGTAAAAAACCTAGTAACTAAATTAAAAAACACCCCTCAATTTCAACTAAAATATCAGCGAGACGACATATATCTATTTACTAAGAGTCATTAGTCAGCAGTCATCAGTCATTAGTCAGTAGTCAGCAGTCATCACTCATCACTCATCATTCAACAGTCAGCAGTCATCAGTCATTAGTCAGTAGTCAGTAGTCATCACTCATCACTCATCACTCATCATTCAACAGTCAACAGTCAACAGTCAACAGTCAACACTCAACAAATTCGTGCTAATCCTCCACTTTCAAAGCCCTTCTTGCCAACTTCACGTAAGTTTTCACTGTTTCATAAGGCATTTCCAAATCAGCAGCAATATCAAATAAAGATTCCCCCAATTCCCGGCGCGCCAAAATCGTCGCCCAAGTTTCAGCAATCTCAGCAGCGCGACTTCCACCTGTACGCTTTCTTTGTGCCATAAACTTCTGTGTCAATTCATCTATTCGCGCCGCTAATACGCTTTGTATCGACACTTCAGGTAGCGCTTCTGTCAACCATTGCGATCGCGTTTGTCCCAATCCAAAAGTTGTTTTGTGGCCAGTGCCGCAATAAGGCGCTAACCGTCCCAAAGCATAAAATAATTGTACAAAATCAGGGCGATTGTGAGCCGATCGCCCTAGCCCAAATTCCACAGCCCCAGTGAATCCCGTTACCATGCCTTTTTTGCCCGCGGCTACCTTTTGCGACTCCAATTTGTGGCGGCTAATAATTGCATTTTCATCAATCCAATTCAAAAATTCTGCTTGGTCAAAATTTGCCCCCGAAAAGTTATTCCAGCGGCGCAAATAGCTGTGAAAAACTTTTTCGGGAACTGGCAAAGGGAAGTGATGGCCTTTGCTACGGAAGCTTGTAGGAGTCACAAAACTAAGTTTGATGGTGGGCGACAATGGGGGTCCTGCGATTAATAATTGCTGGTAAGTTGTGGGAGCAAAAGCAATATCCCAAGAGCGAATTAGCAGCGGAGCATTTCGCAAATCTATCTCTTCGGGCAAATTTTGCAGCCACTGACTCAGCCACTGCACTACTGGTTTTGAAAGTCCTGTTACGTACCAGCGATAAATTCGATCGCCCAAAAGCTGAAATTCTTTGCCACCGGGGAGCAAATCACCTTCCAATCCCGAAATAGTAAAGGCTTTTTCTGACTGTTCATCGTGCAAAAGTTTCGATAAATCCGGGTCAGTTTGGTGTACTTGACCTAAAAACCAAGCGTGCAAACCTATAGCATACTGCGCGTACAGATAGCTAGCAGTGCCGGGAGTCAATTCAAACACTAATCCGACTAACTCGGTGTCAGCCGGCCAAATCAGCCCAGACGGAAGAGATTTTCGATCGCGGGTGCTGGTACGGTTCGGGGAAGTTGCCATCAGATGCCACTAACAGGGACAGGGCTGTGCTATCTTATCCGATTTTTATCCCCTTTGGGGGATGATTGTTGGGGGTCCTCAATCGCCCAAATCTTTGGGCTGCTTCAAAAACCGGGTCTGCCGCCAGTTTCCCGCACCCTCCGGGATAGACAAAAACCACTAAAAAACCAACAACCTAAAACTCAATCTTTGTCAAGGTTTTCCTCCTTGTAAGTAAACAGAAATATACAAGTGTTTAAAATCACATACTGCGCTACAATTATTAAAAGCTCGTAGCATCCTCAACTCCGATCCTTAACTATGAACACAACAGAAAAATCTAAACTTTCCAACGAAAAAACTTTGGAGGCGATGAAGAATTTCTCCGAAACCTACGCCAAGCGCACGGGAACATACTTTTGTTCCGAGCCTTCCGTCACTGCTGTCGTGATAGAAGGACTAGCAAAACACAAGGATGAACTAGGCGCTCCCTTATGCCCTTGTCGCCATTACGAAGATAAAGAAGCCGAAGTAAAAGCCGCCTACTGGAACTGTCCCTGCATTCCCATGCGCGAGCGCAAAGAGTGTCACTGTATGTTATTTCTGACGCCAGATAACGATTTCGCTGGAACTAGTCAGGAAATAGGAATGGATCAGATTCAAGCTGTCAGAGACACTATGTAATCGGTTAAGTAGGCGGTCGTGAAATGGCAATAGTTTTGAAAACAGGTCGTTAGTTTTCCTATTTTTAAGACTTAGCTATTTTAAAAAAATCGATCGCCGCCTACTCAAACACACATCGGCAATCAAAAATCCCCAATCTCCAATCGAATGACAGAGGAAATGCCGCTCGACTTTTGGCAAGGTATCGAACAGTTTAACAGCCAAGAATTTTACGCTTGTCACGATACTTTAGAGGCTTTGTGGATGGAGGCCGGCGAGCCGGAAAAAAGGTTTTATCAGGGAATATTGCAAATTGCCGTCGCGCTTTATCACTTAGGAAATCACAACTGGCGCGGTGCCGTAATCTTGCTAGGAGAAGGAATAAATCGGCTCAGTTATTATCAGCCCAGTTATGCCGGAATTGCCGTTGAAGACTTGCTCGGACAAAGTGCTAAACTTTTGAGCGCTTTGCAACAAGCGGGCCCGGAAAAAGTAGTAGAATTTGTGCCGTTGTTCGCAGGTACAGAAGTTGCAGGCTTGCAATTGCCACAAATTAGGAATGAGAATTAAATAACTTCCACTCTTGAAAGTGGGACGGGCGGGACGCCCATCCCACAATAATAATTAAAATTGTAAGTTATTTAATTCGCGCTCCTTATCAAAGTACCAAAAAGTTAAATAAATGTTTGTATTAGAGTGGGCAGCAGACTTTGCCTCTACACAGAGGATGGCTGGCTTTCTTGCCCGCTGGACAAGCAGATTGATTTGCTGTGGAACTAGCATCTTGCCCGTTCTCGGTCAACACAGTTCCAGCCACTCAGCAAAACAGCCAATAAAATTCGCGGTTGTCTTGCTACGATAATTGGTTGAGACTCTCGGGTCAATAAATCGACCTCACGAAAATCTTTCTGACCGTTAAGATAAAATACCTAAGTGGAAATAATGCCCTTCAGCAATTTCAAAAATTTTGAGGCTCCAAGCTTATGATGCCCTCCGCTAAACTGCTCAATTCCCGAATATTTAAAGGATTATCGCTGCTGTTGCCCCTGACTCTGGCAGGCGCGATCGCCTCTCCTACCTACCCGCAAGCCGGACCGCCCCGCACTCTCAGCGTGCGATCGGACATTCAAGAAGCCGACTCCAAAACCGGCATCGTGACAGCCCGCGGCAACGTCCAAATCAACTATCCAGCCCGCCAAATACAAGCAACCGCAGCTCAAGCTCAATACTTCAGCCGCGAGCGCCGGATCATTCTCAGCGGAGATGTTTACGTATTGCAGCAGGGCAACAGCCTGCGGGGCGAAACCATAACATACCTCATCGACGAAGGGCGGTTTATTGCCCTGCCGGACAACCCAGGACAGGTAGAATCGGTCTATCTGGTTGCCCCAGAACAAGATGCGGCAGCCCAAAATGCAGTTGGCTCCCAACGTCCCCCAGTAAATCCTCAGCCCGCTGTTAAACCGCCCGCAAGCCCCCCAACAGCTCCCAGGTAAAAATAGCTGGTGGCAGCGAAATTTCGCATCTGTAAAAACATACTACTTGGGATAGATGCGAAATTTCCTCTTTTATAAATAAAAAATTGGAGATTGTAAAATATCAACTTGAGACTCGATCGCACAAAGCTGCAGTCTGAAATTTAGCTAACCAGACGGGAATCCCCACACTATACCGCTCGAAGGTTAGTGTGGGATGAAAGGCCCGTAAGACGAGGATTCCACCTGTTTATGACCTCAAAAGTATAATCTTGAGCACTGAACAGGTGAATGACGAGATCAACAAAATCTTTATTTAATGAGCAAATTTTGTTTTTCGATATAATTTTTAAATTACTTGACACAAAATAGCATTTTCTGGTACATTATTGCTAAATAAATGCGTAAAACTCGTAGCGCAGTGAAGACAACATACCAGTATCAATTTTATCCCGACACTAATCAAAAGTTAAGCCTTAACCACTGGCTGAGAATTTGCCGTTATTGGTATAACAGACAGTTAGGAGATCGATTTGATTGGTGGGAGATGAACCGCACTACTGTGAATGCTTGTCCCTTAATAGCCAGCATTTCTGCGCCCCGGAAAAAGCCAAACTACTACTCTCAAAAACAACAATTGCCCGTCATCAAGAAAGACTTAGTAAAAGTTTTTTATAGTGGCGAGCTATTGGACTTGAAACAGGTAGATTCAACTATCCTGCAAGATGTATCTAAGCGAGTAGATAAAGCATTTGAACGCTTTATCGTAGGTGATAGTAAGGGTAGAAAGTCGGGTAGACCCCGATTTAAAACTGAAGCAGATTACCGAACGATGACTTTTTCTACGGCTAATAATGATTGGATTAAATTGGTTCGCAAGAAGTGGATTTATATTCGATTGCCGAAATTAGGGGTCATAAAAGTTCGGATGCACCGCTCAATCGCCGATGGATTTACCATCAAGCAAGCTAGTGTAACCAGAAAGGTTGATGGTTGGTTTATTCAATTAATGCTTGAAGACTCTTCTGTTCCCGAGTTCACACCTGACAAAATTAGCCCAAATTGGAATAATTCAATTGGGTTGGATGCAGTGCTGAATGAAGATGTCTATTTGGCAACGTCGTCAGGCGAGAAATTACCCTCGTTAAAACCGCTTCGTAAAAACCAAGCCAAGTTAGACCGTATCTCAACAAAACGAAATAAACGGAAACGAGGTTCTAAGTCGAGACGTAAATTAGCTAAAAAAGAAGCAAAACAACATCAAAAAATAGCTCGTTCTCGTCAAGATTTCCACTATAAGACTGCTCATAAATTGGTGAGGTCGGGAGCTAAATTCTTTTTTCATGAAGACTTAAAATTGAAGGGCTTAACTAAACGAAACAAAGCCAAGCAAGATGATGATGGAACTTACCTGCCGAACGGTCAGTCAGCTAAGTCAGGGCTAAATAAGTCTTGGTTGGACGCTGCATTTGGTCAATTTTTTAAGACGCTGGACTACATAGCCGAAAAAGCTGGAGCAGTCGTCATTTCACAAAAGCCTGCCTACACCTCAATGGTTCTCAGTTATCGGAATGAAATTATTTTCACCGATTGCGGTATTCGAGACTATTGGGATGAGCAAAATTCTTTAATGGTCGATCGCGATCTTAACGCAGCGATCAATCTGAAAAGACTGGGGTTGGACGTTTTCCCCAGTATAAAATGCCGTAGTGGGAATCTTTCGGTAGCAGGAACTATGGATAACAGTACCACGAAGGAAATTTTGTATACCCTTCATCGGGCTGCAAAGAAGCCTACATCGTAGCTGTACTCAGCTCGATGTAGGAGTATGTCACCTTGTAGAGGTTGCCGGGAGCGAAAATGAAAATTGTACTCGAAAATATTCACAAATCCTACGGAAAACGCAATGTAGTCAGTCGCGTCAACCTTTCGGTAGCCCAAGGAGAAATCGTAGGACTGCTCGGCCCCAACGGTGCCGGTAAAACCACAACATTTTACATAGCAACCGGATTAGAAAAACCAAATCAAGGCACCGTTTGGCTAAATGATTTAGACATCACTAAATTGGCGATGCACCAGCGAGCACATTTGGGAATTGGCTATCTGGCTCAAGAAGCAAGCATTTTCCGGAACATGAGCGTGCGCGACAACATTTTGTTAGTCCTAGAACAAACTCAAGTGCCGCGCTGGGAATGGCGCGAGCGAGTCGATTTCCTGTTGCAAGAATTTCGCTTAGAAAAAATAGCATCGAGTTTGGGAATTCAAATCTCTGGGGGAGAAAGGCGGCGGACTGAACTGGCCAGAGCATTAGCCGCTGGGCGAGACGGGCCGATGTTCCTATTGTTAGACGAACCGTTTGCAGGCGTCGATCCGATCGCCGTAGACGAAATTCAAACCATTATTGCTAAACTGCGCGATCGCAAAATCGGCATCCTCATCACCGATCACAACGTCCGAGAAACCCTCGAAATTACCGATCGAGCCTACATCATGCGAGACGGCCAGATTTTAGCCTCCGGGGCTGAAGAAGAACTCTACAGCAACCCTTTAGTGCGGCAGTATTACTTGGGCGACAGCTTTGTGCGATAGTCTTTTTAATGCCTTCGGCAAACAGTCGAATTTGAGATTTTAGATTTTAGATTGAGGAGCAATCTGCGACAACGCGCCACTATGAAAATAGCAATATCCAATTCTTTGAATCCCATCAACTGGCTGCCGAGAATTTCAGTAATGGACTGGTACATTACCAAAGAACTAATCGGACCATTTCTCTTTGGCGTCGGACTCTTTACATCCGTGGCAGTCACAGTTGGAGCCTTATTTGAATTAGTCCGCCGAGTAACAGAATCCGGCCTCCCCTACAGCGCCGCCATAGAAATTTTTCTCCTGCAAATTCCGTACTTCGTAGTATTGGCTTTCCCCATGTCAATGCTGCTAGCAACATTAATGGCCTACAGCCGAATGTCCAGCGACAGCGAACTCATCGCCCTCCGCAGTTGCGGAGTTAGCGTTTACCGATTGATACTGCCTGCAGTGATTATGAGTTTAATTGTTGCCGGCTTCACCTTTGCTTTGCAAGAGTTAGTCGTACCCGCCGCCAGCTACAGAGCTACTCTGACTTTAGACAGAGCCCTGAAGCGAGAAAAACCGATATTTCAAGATAGAAATATTATCTACACAGAATTTCGCAAACCCGAAAAAGGCGGCGACGAAACCCTGGCCCGCTTTTTTTATGCAGAACAGTTTGACGGCCAGCGAATGAAAGGTTTAACAATTATCGATCGCTCTACCCCAGGCCTCAATCAAATCGTTTCTTCAGAATCAGCTACTTGGAATCCCTCAGAAAATACCTGGGATTTTTTCAACGGAACCGCTTATATAGTTTCTCCGGACGGCTCTTACCGCAATATAGTTAGGTTTCAACACCAGCAGTTGCAACTCCCCCGCACGCCCTTGGATTTAGCTGCTAGAGCGCGGGATTTCAAGGAAATGAACATTGCCCAAGCTTTAGAGCGTTTGGAGATCATTAAAAACAGCGGCGACGAACCGCAAATTCGCAAATTAAAGGTGCGAATTCAAGAAAAATATGCTTTTCCTTTCGTGTGCATGGTATTTGGTTTAGTGGGAGCAGCTTTGGGAACTCAGCCGCGCCGATCCGGCCGAGGAACGAGTTTTGGTATTAGCGTAGTTGTGATTTTTACTTACTACGTATTTTCTTTCATGACCAGTTCGATGGGCGTGAAAGCTGTTTTGACACCGATTCTGTCGGCTTGGCTGCCGATCGTGTTTGGTTTGGGAATCGGGGGATTGTTGTTGGTGCGGGCCGCGTCGCGCTAGTGAATTAACAGATATTAGTCGGAGTCTTCTAAGTCTTCTGACTCCTCAGATTCCTCTGACTCCTCTAATTCCACAATATCTTTGGCACTCACCGCATACTCTTTGGCTAAAGTGGCAAAGGGAAAAGGAAACGGCAGAGAAACCTCATCCGCAAAATACGGCCAGCGGTCTCTCAGATTGTGGACGAAACAAGCTAATTTGCTGCCCTCAATTCCTGGCGAATGAACAACGGCTATCTCTAAAGGTTTGGGGTTTCCAGCTTGTGTGCTGCCATTATCGAGCCGAGACTGCTTCTTCTGCAATGTGCTTGTACCTTGTTCAGTAGTTAACAGCTTCCTCATGCTTAGGTAAAGCGCATTTTCTGGGCCATCACACGCACCATCCCAACAAAATAAACCGCTGGTTCTGCTACCTGGAGAATCCTTAACAATACAAGCAGGAACTTCACCGTTAACTACAATTCGCGCCCGCACAACCCACAGACGATTTTGTTCAGATTCTGTCATGTGCCGTTTTAGTTCATCTGGTAAATTGTTGGCAGGTAATTTGGGGTTTTGCAGCCACGCCAGCATTTTTCGAGCATTTTGCGCTTCTGCTAGAAATAGTAGGCGGGGTAGTTTATCCTTTTCTATGGGGGTATTTAGGCAATCTTTCAAACAGTCAGCAACGAATTTATTGAGAAACTGTTGTTCGCCTTTTTTGTCGCTAGACTGCTGTTCTTCGCCGATATCGCTCGTGATTTCACCAATATCGGAATCCGAGTCCCATTTTTCCTTAATCAGGTATCCAAGTCCGACTGGATACGATACCCATGTAGGAAATAAAGAAGGAATGGTAACTTGTACGGTTCCCGTGAGTGGATTAACTCGCACCATTAATGCAACAGTCGCAGGGGCATTGCTAGCCGTTGTTTTTCGAGTTCGGCGCAAAACTTGGAAGCAAGTCAGCCACAAATTCGGATCGATGCCATCCTTCTCTAAATCAATTATCGGAGCAGGCAGAATCCCGAATTGTCGAAATAAATCCGAGACAGCTTTTTGTACTCGATGGGGGAAATTTTTAATTTTATATTCTTCACCCTTTTTATTGTGAGCCGTTACTCCGTGAATGTGTTGGTTGACATAGCCAGCTTGCATGGCTCCAATTCTTAATGCTAACTTGGGATCGGACTCGGGCGGAAAGAATGATTTTTTAGGCTTGATTTCAATTAAGGCACCGCTGCTTCCTTCCGCTTTTGGCAGGGATGAAACAATCTGTAAAACGCGCTCTTCAATGAGATTAACTCGCTGTTTTTGGCGGTCGTTAGTTTTGACTGATGCACTATCCAAATCGAGTCTTTGCGTCAAGTCTTCGACGTGCTGAGTTTTGATTTGCAGAGAACCTAATGGGCTTTCATAGATAGTTTGTTCCCCTTGAACTTCGAGTTTATAAATCTGAGTATCCCCTTTTTGTGATAAAGAAAGTAGCTTACAGATTTCAGCAATGAGTTTATCTCGACATTCTTTGGTTTCCCAGAGGATAAGTATTGTATGCAGGGGATTTTCGGCGGAACTAAATACAGCCGGTGCAGCAATTTGGGGTCGCAGCATAGGGGTAGATAAATCATCAGGGTTTTTAGGTGACTTATCGCCTCTATTTTTGGGTTTTCCAGGCTCCCAGAAAGGCAAGGATCTGCCTGATATCTTTTTTGCTTCACCCACTCGTTGAATAGGGAAATTAGATTGCTCGATCTGATTTTGAATTGCCCGATCGATACTTGCTAAATCCAGCGGACTGACACCGGGCAAACAAGGTGCATTCCCGGAATGCCGAGTGTCGTAGGCAATGGCTATTTGCATTCCCTCCGGTTCTTGGCCAAACACAGACCAATCGTGCTTTGGCTGTTTAACTAACTCTTTTGGGTCGGGAAGTGGGGAGTCATTGATCAGAAGTAACTCGCTGACGGCTCTAGGCCACAGAAGTTCTCCACCAGAACGTTTTTTCACAGGCAAAGGCATAAAACAGAACGGTTGTCGCTCACCATCTAACCATCGGTGATTATCGCCAATAAAGGCAGTGGCTCCTCGGTACGGCAGACGCTCTAGAGGTTCCACAATCCACCGCCGAATTGAAAGTTGGTGGTAAATAATGGGTTCCCGACGCCAAGGAACTGTTTGCAGCTTAAAACGGATGACAAATGAGATATCTGTTGTCCCTACTTGTTCGTTTTTCTCAATCAGCGACACCGGATGGGGAGGCCACGACATCAGTTCAGCACCCTTATTGAGGCTGACAACTCGGTAGAAGGTTAGTTGATAGCGATCGTTTTCACCAAAGCAGATTTGAGGATTTTTGAGAAATTCAACAGCTAGGTAATCGGGAATTGCTTGGAAACGGATCTCATCATATTGATGTTCGGGCTGCCGCAGCAGAGAATAAGTTTTAGGCTTTTTCCAATGCCAATCTCGATCGTCTAGCTTTTCGAGACAGGAATCTACTTCCGCCTCTCCCAAACTCGTGCTAAATTCTTCTCGAAGCCAATCTTTGATGAATTCTGACAAATCAGAAAGGTCAGCCTTTTCTGTTGCAAACAGCCAAGTTGCACCCGGATGCTGCCAGCCATAACGCACCGTCTGGATAATTTGCGGGAAACTCGCCGCTATGATGCGATCGAGCGAGTATACAGGCACAGACGGATAACGTTTGCCAAGCAGTTTGGCGCGCTTTTGTGCCAGGGATTTAGCAACTTGCTGCCATGCAGTAGGAACAATTAGGGAAAAGAGATTGTATTCTAAGTCCTGAGTCAGTTTCCAGGCTCCGGGAAGAATGGTATTAAATTTCATAGTGCAACTCCTTTGTTTCTTTGAGTGCGTTTAAGAAAGCTCCGTAGAGCGATCGCGCGAGGGTTCTGTCACAGGGTGGTTTTCCTTCCCCCTCAACCGAATCTTGAAGTTCTTTGATAATTCCGGCCAAAAGTGAGGTAACAACGCTGTCGCGTTCCCCGGAGGCTGATTTCGGCGCGAATTTGACATCTAGGAAGTGAACAATGCAAGGAACACCGCCCCGCACCAAACGCCCGATGATTTGCCAGATACTCACTAATTGAGTCCAACAAAGTACAGAGCGTTCATCATCAGTCAACTGTTTGAAAGACATCGCCCGACAGTTCAAATCGAGCATCTTGTCTATTGCATATCTGTAAAATTCACTGTGAACATTTGCCAGGGTTAGAGTGTCGCCGCGCCGCCCAATTGGCTCGTACAAAGCGAAATTAAAGTAATTTTCCAGCGCCCAATTGTTGAGTTGCTGGACAGTGGTTTGCCAGTCATCGGGAACAGGCATCGGTCTGCTCAAAAATACCGCTGCTCCAAATGCTGCTATCCGGTTATCGTTGAGGATATTGTGACCGCGTTCTAAAGCCATTAAAGGTGCAATTACAATCTCAGTGGGAAGTTTGTTTAAATCCCGAATTTTACCCCGGCGAATCCCGCTTAAGTCAGCAGGAGCATTGTCGCGGCGGAGAACTTTAATTCCGTCAATATTTTCAACGGGGTAAATGGGTTTCAAAACAGACTCAACCTGTGCAGCTTCGTCGTAACTGTTAACGATGAGTAAAAGGCGTTTGCGATCGTCCCACCGCTGCGGGTCTTGCTGTCCTTTATCTGTTAACGTCTCAAATAGGCGATCGAGAAAGCTATTAGCTTGTCCCGCTCTCTTACAGACAGCCTCAACCATCTCCTTTGCTGCTTTTTTCCGCGCCGCAGGAGGCAATCCCGATAGAGCGATTTCCTTTCCAACAGCATTCTGCTGCGGTGTGAAAAAAAACTCACTTTCGCCAATTCCAGCATCGCCAGCTTGGTGATTGTTAGAGGCAGGTTCTAACAATACTGTAGGTCTTTTCCGAATGTGATAAGCGGGAGCACCCGGAGCGTAGCTAGTGCCTGAAATTAGCACTGTATGAGGGCCCTGCCAACCATCAACAGCAAAAATAGTGGGGAAATTCAGGAGTAAATCGCGACCGACTCCAACGTAGCGAAAATACTCCAATTTACCGCCTCTGCTGCTGGGATCCGGCGTATATTTGAACCCCAAAATATTCCCCACAGGGGCAGATGGCAGCACGGGCAGATAGTCGCGGGGCGGGCGATGCACTAGGGAAAGACTGGTGTCGTGCAAATCAATAACGCGCGACCTCATTAAGGCGCTTAAATGGTCAACCAAAAAGCCTAACCGATTACTCAGCACAGCCACGAGAACTGCAAAGTACAAGTGGCGCGAAACTTCACCAAACTTACTTTTATCGGCAAGAGAAATTCCCAAAGATTCAAGCCACCTGTTTAGCCAATTAGCTACTTCAGCTAATGCCAAAGTCTCGCTTTCTGCACTCAACAAGGTAAAGGCAATATCTGAAAGTTCTCCTCCTTGGCGGCGGTTGAGAGGTGCTTGCAAAAAATTCTCTATTGTCTGCATAACCTGTTTGCGGCGCTGGCGTTCCTCGAAAGGCGGCAAACCGGCTTCAATCCGGTTCCGCCGCTGCTGACTGCGTTCTTTGCGGGTAAGTTTAGTTTTGGGTTCGCTATTTTCTGTCTCCGGTGGAGGTTCTAGGATGTCGCGGATAATGCGGGCAAATACAGAACGGCCCGTGAAGGGAGTTGAACCCAACCATTCAACGAGTTCGGGTTGGTTGTGCAGCTTGGGAAGGATGATGTCAGCAGCAATTTGAGCGTAGTCGTGCGCTTTTTTTGCTGCTGCAACTAATTCAGCCGCCATGCTGCGGCGATCGGAATTGTAGATAGCATTGGCAAATTTATTTCCGAGTTTATTTAATAAGGAGTTTCCCGAAGCATCGACTAACACTTCATCCGGTGCAAAAGCTTCGTCAAATTGCACATGTACCCGGTCAGCTTCGTCAACAAAGAGAAAGTGGCATTCGCGGTAAACAGCTTCAGCAAAAGTAAAATTTTCCTCAAATACCTGACGGGGAACGCGGCTATGAATGAAGCTGGCGGTTGTTAGCACCCACACCAAAGATTGAGCGATGTCTCGTTCTAGTTGGTGGCGCGGACACTTATAATAAAAAGGACAGGTATATTTATCTTCGGTATCGCTTTCTTCCCAATCCTCTAAGTCTTCACTGTCTATTGCTTTTTCCTTTGGGTTAGCGGTCACTTTTTGGTAAAGATTGTGACAGGGTTCCTCGCCAAATTCCCACTTATCTTCTGACTGTACTAAAGCTAATAATGGACAAACAAAACTAAACCAGCGCCACGCGGGATGAATGGCTCCTTGTGCAATTGCCTCGCCCATTGTTGCGAGGATGGGTTCGTAAATTTTTTCCAAATGTTGAGAGCGATCGGTGGTTCCCAGTACGGGAGCCGCAGAAATGCCCATTCCGTGCCAAAACAAGGATGCGAGGCGCACCTGTGCAACAACATCATTAACAATTAAGCCGCAGCGATATCCCTGTTTTGCCAAATGGTAAACCAGAACTTCTAACAGTGTGGATTTGCCAACGTTCAATAAACCGACAATGTGGACGAGTTGCTCTAGTTTCAGTTCGCTACCAGGGGAAAAATCATCGGTTGATGCGTCGTACAACCGCAAGGCAATTCCTTGAAGGCGATGGTGATAGTTTTCTTGGCTGTACCCCGATTCAGCCAGCTTACAATCCATTTCCTGGGCTGAAATCAGCAACTCTTCTAGGGTGACGGTATGAGAGGGATTGTCCTTAGTGCGCCTGGGGTGAAGAGATACCTGTGGCGCGGGTGCAAGATTAGCAACAGCTTGAGGAATATTGACAGGAACTTCAGCGGGAGAGTTACCTTTGTGGGAAATTTTGGCATACCAATACCCAGGCTTTGCCAGTTGGGTTTGTCGTTTTTTGTGCTGGGGGGTTGCTGATAGGGTTTGCTGATATAGCTGCAAGCGGCGGGGGTATGTACTTGAGGGAATTAATTGGGGTACTTCGCTGATGTCTGTTAAGCTGAATATTCTCAAAATTTCAGGAATGCTGATGTATTCGCAGAGCGATCGCTCCCATTGATTCCCTTTCCGTCGCAGGAGATAAAAACGGGCTTTTTTTACCATGCGCCAGTTAGGATCATTTAAGAGTGCTTCAACCGGAAACCGATATCCTGAAAGTAAAGCTGAGACTGAGGCGGCGGGTTCTTCAGGAGCTATTTCCCTCAGCAGTGTTAGCCCTAATTCCACTTCGGCAATCAGTTGGGCAAGGCGGCTAATTTCTCGCTGCTTTACCTTGGGATCAGCGTCGGAAAGGCTAGAAGCGGCATAAGCTTTTAAGTCCTCAGAGTTGCGGAGTGATTCCCGCAATTGTTTACTCCATTTAGCAAGATCGCGCACGGTTTCTATCCTCCATAATTTTTTCCGCCTGGGAGATGATTTCGCTAATCAGCATTAAGCGCACGCCACCTAATTCTGGTTCGAGTTGTTGGCGTACCACTTGAATCCGCAGTTTGTCTTCTCGCTCGTCTGGGAACACAATAAAGGTTTTGGTGGCATCAGGCCGGTACTTCACTTTGTGCAAGCGTTCCTCGTCGAGATATTCCCAATCTTTGACATCGATCGCCCAGCGAATTTTTTTGCTAAATTCCAGCAGCAAGTCAAATTCATCTATCTCGGGCCACAGGGTGACGCGGATGCCCAATTTTGTGAGACTTTCTGCTAATTGAATTTCCCAAATTCCTGGGATTGTTCCGTAGCGATATACGCCTGGGGTAACGGCTTTCCAAGTTTCTGCCTCGTGTTTGGGAATTGGCGGCAGCGGTGGCAGATGAAGTTTGGCACTTAGCTGTTCGCAATTTTTGTTTCGGCAGCTATGGATTCTATCTCGGCGGCGGCGCATTAAATAGTTGCAGCGAGGACAAAAATGATAGGTGTTTTCTTCTGCTAAATCGACTAAATCGACATAGGTTTGCGATAAGAATTCGCGCAGGGGTCTGAGTTGGGATGAAGATAGGAGGCGGCGGTATTCGGGGTAGGGGAGGACGGGGCGATCGATAATTAGTTTCCGATAGGTTCGATAAGCATCTCCGAGTTGGTGTGCGCGACAGTATTCGAGGACATCTTGCAGGACTTTCTCTTGTACCTGCTTTTCTACATCGCCACCTTTAACCTGCCACTGTTCGGCAAAGTGGGAAAATGAGCCATCTTCGATGAGGGTGACATCGGTTGAAAGGTGTTTAATTTCTGCTGCTGGTTTCCACTCAACAACAGGATTTTTTGCCCAGTCAAAAAAATCTGGCAGGTTTGAGGGGACTTGTTCGTCTCCTTGCAATAAAGATGTTAAGTACATTCGGGACATCCCGATGCGGAGGGCTGTTGGGATGTGCGATTGCTTGCTGGGTTCTCGTTGTTCCCACTCTGCCAGACCCGTCGCCAGATACCGCAAGGTTTCCGTTACGGATATTTGCAGTTCGGGTTCTTCAGCTTCAGGGGCAAGCAGGCGGAGACTGCGGGCAGCATTGTCCTCCCATTCCACGTCGATGCCTCGCATTGTCTGCAACCAGCGTTGCACCGTTGCTTTCTGACGGGGCTGCATTGCCAGTTCTGTACACAACTCTTCCAGCGTTGGTCCCTGTTTGTGGATGCGAAACCACTCTCGCAGTACCTCAAGGATTTTGTCTCGGTGTTTTGTGATTTTCACGGGGTTCTCCTCCCCTTGTAAGGTTTGACACATTCTCACACCCCCTCACTGGCGCGTCAAGCAAATTTTTCCATGTTTCCACAATGTTTCTGATGTTTCCATTTTTTTAGCAGTAGATTGAACATAAAATATAAAACCCCCGACATTTGAAGATGTCGAGGGGAAAAAGGGGGAAATTCCTCAGTTCACCGCCTGCAGAGACGATACTAGAAGCAGTTCACGGATTAGCAAAAGTATTGATTTCGCCGCCGCCAATGTAGCGTCCCGGAGTCAGGGAGCGGGGTGTAGAAAAAGGTTGCGGTTGCATTGGCCCAACGCCCTGATTTGTGTTTTGGGGAACAACTCCAAAGTTAGGCGGGTTCGGCAAGTTAAGCTGACTCGGTTGAGCTGGTTGAAATTCAGAATTCGCTGAATTAGGAGAGAATTGAGGGCTAATTATCTTGCTTGGGCTACCAGCACTCGGAAAGAGGGACTGTCCGACATTGGGAAGTAGAGGTAAGGGCGTTGGTGTCGCGACTGGAAGTACAGCAGGTTGAACTTCTGGTGCGAAGCCGGAACCAGATAAATTAGTTTGGTAGGGATTTTTCGGCAAAGCCACCGTTGCAGCCCCTGCATTAATTTCGGGGAGGTTCGGTACTCTGGAATTTAACCCAGCAAATGATTCAGTGACTGTAGGTGTGGGGTTTAATAATCCAGCAGATTCCTCGATCGCAGTATTTGTCGGAGCCGCAAGTGGGGGAAGTGCTGCGGGAACATTCACAGGATTTGCTCCAGCTTGAGCTGTAGCGGTCGTTGGGAGCAAATTTGCCGCATTTGTCGCAGCCGGAACCTGGGCCGGTCGATCGCGCAATGTAGCCGAGTCGGCAGTTTTCTGAGCCGCTGCTGCCGTTGCCTCCGTGTTAGTAACGACGTATTTTTTCATAGCTGCTTGCAGCGGGCTCAAAGGAAGAGAATTTTCGTTTTGTTTGGCTGAATTAGCAGCACTCGATGCCTGCGATAAAGTCGCTGTAGCTCTACCCCCAGACTCAGGCTCGATCGTTTTTATCCCGGACATCAGTCCCCCACTGCCAAATAGACTCAAAGCTGATGTCGCGTCTGAACTTGGCAAGCTAGAATTTTGCGGGTTATTGTTTGCGGTTCCGACAGCAGGCTTTCCGAAATTTTGCAATGGCAAAAATCTGCTGCTTGCCACCCGCTTGGGAGCTGAAGATGGCTGAGGAATTCCGGCGCCCCGAGCGCTAATTTCCTCGAATAAACCTTGGCTTTTTACTGCTGATGAATTTAACAAGTTCAGTCCAGAAGAAGTAGACCCATTTAACTGATTGACTAGCACTGGTAAGCTGTCGATTTCAGCCGCAATGGCGCTATCTTCTGCAGACAGCCCCAGGGAAGCTGCATTATTTGAGGCTGCTTCTTCTTCGCCATCTATGCTCAACCTTTCTGGATCTACAGAGACCTCCCAGATAAATACCCCTCCCGCACACAGCACGGCTAGCGGAACCCAAACCGTCGGTTGCGTCCAGTGGCGCAACCGCGCTATCAGATAGCGGACAGATGTAAATCGCTTAAAACTTGACATAGTTTTGCTTCCATCCGAGCCTGCGGATTTAAAACTATTTTTCCTAGTCTACCACATCGATCTTGATTATTTTTGCTGTCCCCGGGTAAGTGCGATCTCGAGCATATCCGTTGTGCTTTTACTGTCCCTGTGCGATCGTCTCCCTATATGTAACTTTGCTGTGCCGGACAACTCCCAAAAAACGCTTTTTACTCGGAGCGCAGATGCTCGCAGTGCGATCGGACTTTGGATTGAAAGTTGCCCCTTATCAATGCAACAGGTGAAAATCCCTAACCCACTGATAGAAATATGTCTTGCTTTCCTCAAATCAAGGGGGAGAAGATGATAAAATTTGATGGGACGCGGTGTCCGGCCTCCCGGGCGTGTCAGCCTCCGGACCAGAAAGCAAAATGTCAAGGCAAAATGTCAAGGCAAAATTGGCAATTGCTCAGAACAACACCCACGGAAAGAGAGAGAGGAAATTGATGAAAAAAATAGTAGAAGTATTAGCAAATCGGGAAAAATTAATAGATCGCTCGCTCGGGATTGTCCTGTCAAAAATCCACGCCGCCATAGCAGAACGCGGAGTTTGTACGCTCGCCGCCGCGGGCGGAAGCACACCCGAACCCCTCTACAGAGCGCTCTCGGGCCAAGACCTGCCTTGGGACAAAATTCACGTGTTCTGGGGCGACGAACGCTACGTTCCCCCAGAACACCCGGACAGCAATCAAAAAATGGCGCGCCTAGCGTGGCTCGATCGAGTAAATATCCCCGCCAGCAACATCCACCCCATGCCCACAGGCGCCGGCGACCCCGCAGCCGACGCCTCGGCGCACCAAATCGAATTGCAGCAGTTCTTCAAAGTATCCGATGGCGAGTTTCCTGCTTTCGACATCATTCTATTGGGCATAGGGGACGACGCCCACACAGCCTCTCTATTTCCCGGCACAGCAGCCTTGCAAGTCCGCGACGCCCTAGTAACTGTCGGCAACAAAGACGGTCAACCCCGCATCACCTTTACAGTCCCCTTAATCAACCGCGCCCGGTGCGTCATCTTCATGGTCGCAGGAGCCAGCAAACAACCCGCCCTAGCTCAAATTTTTGCCCCCGCAGCCGACGAAATGACCTATCCTGCCAGACTCGTTCAACCAGAAGGCGAACTTTGGTGGCTGCTCGATGCGGCTGCTGGCTCCTCCGTAAAATAGCCGACAGATCCGCAAGCGTGCCAACACAGTCAGCATTATCACCAACTCAATCAGACGCATCACCGCGAACGTCGCGGCGTCAGCTCAGTTCCTAGTATGAGCGAAGCAATATAAGAATTGTGGCGGTTAAAGTTAAAATTTGAGCATATACACCAGTAGTTTTATGAGGCTGATTTGAAAATCTGGCCGATAGCAAGGAGAAATCGATGATTGTCTGTCCCAATTGCAATCACCAGAACCCCGACGGGGCCAGCCAGTGCGAGGCTTGCTACACGCCTTTACCTGTTACCGCAAGTTGCTCGAACTGCGGTGCAGCAGTTCAGACAGATGCAGCATTTTGCGGTCAGTGTGGCTTTAACTTGCGTCCGGGTTCCATAGTTCCAGAAGTTGAGGTGAAAGTACAGTCCCCCTCGCCGGTGGGTCCGACAGTGGTATCGTCACGGGCGCCGGATATAGCGCCAACCGAACCCCTGATGCCGATGGAACCTCTAGTTACCCTAAATAAGGGACCCAACTTGGAAAAAATTCCCCCCAGCATTCCTACGATTCCAGATCCCCCGCCTTCGCCCTCGGTTCCTGTTACAACAGAATCGGTAGCAACACCAGTAAATACCTCTCCCCCGGTTCGCGGCCTGCAGCCACCAGGTGTAGCTAAAACTCAACTGCAACAGCAGTCGGCGCGCCTGCTACACGTTCAGACAAATACGCCGATGGAATTGCCTCCCAGTCTGTCTGTGGTTCACATAGGCAAGCCAAATGACTTAGTGCCGCCGGATATTGATGTTTCCGGATTTGCTAATTCTGAGATAGTTTCTCGGGTACATGCAAATCTCCGGGTGGAGGGAGATGCTTGCTACCTAGAAGATGTAGGCAGTTCCAACGGCACTTACGTCAACAATACTCCCCTGCCCCAGGGAAACCGACACAGGTTGCGACCGGGAGACCGCATATCTCTGGGCAAAGGAGACCTGGTTACTTTTCTATTTCAAATCTCTTAGATCGAGTTTGGATTGGGCCATCGAAAGTCTAAAATCTAAAATCGCATCTTGAGGGGCTCTACCAAAACTCAATGCTGCCAATGTGATTAAGCTGACCTTGCTACATCCACTCCAGTCTATACCCGTCCGCAGTTGGACCTTTGAAGACGAGCAGGTCGTCCGGCTAGGGCGATCGACGGAAAACCACGTCGTTCTTTTTAGCGCTGTGGTTTCTCGTCACCATATCGAATTGCGGCGCAGCGGCATAACTTGGGAACTGATCAATTTAGGTACCAACGGCACTTACCTCGATGGTAAGCCGATCGTTAAGGTTCCCGTTGTGGACGGTCTGATCGTTCACTTGGCTCGCTCGGGTCCGAAAATTCAAATCAACGTCGGCCCGCATCAGTCAGAAGCCCAGTTAGGACTTCTGAGCGTCAAGCCAAGGGATGCTAAAGCAATTCACGATCCTTCCGGCGGCGCGCAAATTAGCACTATTTCTCTTCCCGACCAACAAGAAGTTGGCACTTCCAAGGAAGAGGAGGAGTTAACGGAGGCAGAAAATACTCGCAATTATTCGGAAGAAGAATATTAACTAGGCATCTTTGGACGATCGACATTTTTCACGTTCGCGGCACTCAGGAGTTTATTTATGAGTACATCACCACAGATAGTTAGGCGCAGCGAACTGCTCAACCGCCGCACGATAGACCGCTCAACGGCGGAAGAGGTCGGCAGGGTAGATCGGCTTTGGGTCGATCCTCACTCCCAGCGGGCGATCGGCTTTACTTGCAAGTCAGGACTTTTGGGCAACAAAAAACGCTGGTTCGCTTGGGCGCAAGTTGATACGGTGGGCGAAAATATTTTTGTCACCATTAACTCGGAACTGCCCCAATTGGATCGGCCGGAACAAGCTGTTTGTCCGATCGGGATTGAGGTTCTCACCGACTCCGGGAATAAGGCAGGTACGGTGGTTGACTACCTATTTGATGTCCGGACGGGTACAGTGCTCCACTACCTGTTTCAATCGAGCGGCTGGCGCGGCGTTTTAGACGGGATTTACTTGCTACCGGTGGCAGCTATTTCGACGATCGGCAGCAAGCGGGCGATCGTGTCTGAAGCTGCTGTATCGGAACCCCAGCAGTACGCGGAGGGACTGCACAAAAAAGTCGGTCTCGTAGCAGAGTTTTTACACGAAGATTTCGACCGAACTCTCAAAAATGTGGCAGGCGTGAAGCGGGGCGCTCAAAGTCTGGCGGAAAAATTCCAAGATAAAGCTCTAGAAGTCAGGGATGTAGCTCAAGAAAAAGTTGCAGAGTTGAAGCGGCAAAGGTATGAATCTGCCCCGCCGGAGCCGGCTCCGGAGCCGCCCGAGTCGGATTTGAGCTGAAGTTTTGCCTGATTGATCGCGGGGGAAACTAATTGCCGATCGCGGAAGTGGGCGTGGTGCGCGCCAGGAAGGTCGCTCTGTATTTTCGGTGTAGGAGATTGAGGCGTTCTCGCTCTCAATTGCAGTGATCCTCAAAGCATTGTATTTTAAATGTATCGCATCAATAAGGAAAATGTTAGCAACTCCAAAAGACCTATGCTGTTTGATACAACCCACAAGTATTTTATCTAGAGACCCCAGCATTAATAATTGGTTAACTTCTGTGTTCACCAGCAGCGATTCGTCGATCGTTGACTGTCGCCAAATCGAGAACTCTCTTGTGCGGCGCAACCACCGCGGCTATGAGTTAAATTCTCTGGTTCGTCAGCGGGAAAATGGTTATTTGGCCGCTAGTATTGAGTGGCTCACCCATCGGCGCAATCGCTCCATCTCAGACCCAATTAATCAAGCGGTTGAGACTGCTGTCAATTACTGGGAAGTTAACCCGATTAATAACCTCGTGTTTGGTGGTTACCTCCGACAGCCAAAAATTGCACCGGCGCCCCAAGCTAACGATCGAAAGTTTGTTCAAATGCCTCAATCAGCCAAAAGTTCAACTTTTACGGCACAGCGAAGGAATAGTGGCGCACTCACCGCGCCTTTAAAAATCAAATCTTTTGCGGTTTTATCCCAAAAAATCAATCTGGGAGCATCCCCCTTTGTGTCTGGCGGCGGAGTGTCAAAACATCAGTGATTACCTTAACTCTGTTACATCCTATCCAGTCTGTCCCGGTTCAAAGTTGGTGTTTTGAATCAGAACCGGTGGTTCGGATCGGTCGATCGAACGACAATGATGTAATTATTTACAGCGCTGTAGTTTCCCGCCACCACGTAGAGCTGTGGAATCACGGGAATGCATGGAAAATTATTAATTTTGGTGCTAACGGCACTTATGTAGATGATAGACCGATCGCTCAGGTGTCAGTTGTGGACGGGATGACAATTCGCTTGGGCAATTCCGGACCAAAAATCAGGATTCGCGTAGGCGCAACGAATCAACCGGGCAAAATAACCAGGCCACCGCAGCGCGAACTCCGCCAAAAGGACGAACTTTCAAAAGACACGTCAGCTGCAGGGCCTCGGGGTGTAGGAATCATCGAAGACGATGAACAGGGAGGGCTGACTCAAATCGATCTTGACTGACCTGCAGCTATGTATTCCTGCCAGCCAACTCAAACAAAGCTCAAGCTACGCAATTCGATTATCTAACTAATTAATTTTTCGGTAACTGGCCTGATTTTTGCCTAAATATGCCTATAAATTAATTAACAGCTTCTCTAGTAGGATCTCACCCTTCTAAAGATAAGATTTGGGGGAGTTCGATCGATATTACCTCAGTTTCGTTGCTTGCCCACCGGCGGTAATCCGAGAGCAACTGAGACATCAAGCGCTGTTTGACGCTCACCAGTACGCTCTTGAGCAAAGCGTTGCCCGTTGCTTCTAAAATTGGTTTGGGCGTCAGCCAAAACGGCGGCGGTAACTCTACCTGGACTTCCAAATCCGCTTTTCCCTTCAAGTATGATACCCCGCTGCTTTGGTGTACGCAAAGCTGTCCTTTGAGATTGAGAGCAAAGCGATCGTTTATATAATCCACGCCACGAATGAAGCAGGCGACGGACTCCAAATTGATTGTGCCGTCCGCCTGTGCCCACACCCTCATGTCTACTGTGGGTTGAATGCTCAGCATCATAAATTGTAACGGCCGCATTTTCAGCCGGAAACACTCATCGGTTAGCTGCTGTGTGCGACTTCGATCGACGAGGGCGTTCACCAGTCGCCTCGGCTGGCGCAGATAATGTTGAATGGGAACCCGTTCCTCTGGTACGGCGATCTCAACGGATTGGGAAGCATTAAAGCGGGTGTACATGAGAAAATATCAAAGTATAGGATTCCTAAGGATATCTTAATAAACTATCACGTTTTTTAAGGTGATATAAGTCGCGCACCCAGCAATGTCATCCGAGAAATCACCGATCGAAGCTTTCGGGACATCGGTAATTTTTCATCATACTTGCTAGCTGATGAGAGTAAAGCAAACATTTGTAACCTAAAATAGCCTCTAAATGAAAATATCGATCGCACATCTTGGCCCTGTTGGTACAAATACAGAAACAGCCACTCTAGCTTATGCCAATTGGTTGATCCAAAAAACTAACTTTGAATGCACCCTGTGTCCTTATTCCACCATTTCCCAGGCGTTAGAGGCATCGGCCTTCGGGGAGGTTGACTATTCAGTTGTACCTGTCGAAAATTCGATCGAAGGCAGCGTGACTGTCACCCTTGATACACTGTGGCGACTCGATCGACTCCGGATTCAACACGCCTTAGTTTTGCCAATTTCCCACGCCCTGGTGTCTAATGCTAAAAATTTTAACGAGATTCAAAAAGTTTACTCTCATCCGCAAGCGCTAGCTCAATGTCAGTTATGGTTGGGGCAGTTTATTCCCTCAGCTCAATTGATTCCGGCGAATTCAACCACGGAAGCGTTGCAATATCTGGAAGATACAAGTGTAGCCGCGATCTCTTCGCCAAGAGCGGCGGAACTTTACAATTTGCCAGTGTTAGCTCACCCCATTAATGATTATCCCGATAATTACACTCGATTTTGGGTACTCAGCACGAGTGTGGGAGAAATCGCCAACGTAGAAGCAGCAGAGCGCTCATCCATTAAATCCACCACAAAATCTGCTGCTAAGTTGATCCTCGATGCTTCACCGTCTAATTGCACCCATACCTCACTAGCTTTTAGCGTACCAGCCAATATGCCGGGAGCACTGGTAAAACCTTTGGAAGTATTTGCCAGTCGCGGTATTAATTTAAGTCGGATTGAATCTAGACCGACTAAACGATCGCTCGGAGAATATATTTTCTTTATGGACGTTGAGGCTAACGCCTGCGAAGCATTTGTGCGATCGGCACTCGAAGAGTTAAAAAATCACACTGAAACTTTAAAAATCTTTGGTTGCTACAGTGTACTGTCAGTAGTATAATTGTAAGTAAAACTTAGGAGGCTGGCGAGATGAATGCTGATGAACTTCTCAAGCGATATGCAGCCGGAGAAAGAAATTTTCATGAAACAAACTTGAGAGAGGCTTCTTTGCGAGAAGCTTTCCTAATTCATATTAATCTAGCTTGTGGAAATTTGAAAGAAATCAATTTTGCTTTTGCCAACCTAAGTGGGGCCAACTTAATAGGTGCCACCCTCAAGAATGCTTGCCTGGTGATGACCAAACTAAATGGGGCTAACCTAAGCCGAGCCGATCTAACTTTTGCGAGATTAACAGGAGCTGACATGATGGAGGCAAACCTGGAAAACGCCAACTTGAGCGACACCAAAATGATTGGTGTTAATTTGAGGGGAGCTTCCTTGTACGCCGCCAACCTGATGGAAGCCAACCTCATAGATGCTTGCTTCGACCATACAAACCTCGAAAAAGCCAATCTAAGTGATGCCAAACTGCGGGGAGCGAGTCTGATCAAAGCCAACTTGAGAGGCGCATTTTTGTGTGAAAGTAACCTTGAGGGCGCAGATTTGAGAGAAGCTGACTTGAGCGGTGCTAATTTGAGCGGGGCATTTTTATGCGGTGCTCAGATGGCAGGAGCTAAGCTAGATGGGGCAATTTTAACTGGGGCAATACAGTTTTGCGTCAGACAAGGCTGACATCAGGCAATATATAAGCGGAGAATCCGACAACTAAGGACTAAAAAATATACGATTGACTTGGCTGAAAGTGAAATCTATTTGCTTTTGTACCCTAGCAAAATGAAGCTGCATTTTGAGTATCTCTTTCTGGGAATTAGCTTCAGCAATCTTACTTTCTAAAGCTAGCAAGTGGCGGTTGAGAGTTTCTACTCGCACAGTTTGGTCGTCTAAGTCAATTTTTAGTTCTGCCGCCTTATCGAATTGAATCTGCTTGCGAACTAAGGCGAGGCGGACTGAATTTTCATCCTCTTTCTGAAGAGCTAGCAACGCTCGCTGCTGCCACTGATTGGCTTGAGATTCAGCTTGATTGTAGAGCCACTGAATACGCAGTTGCGCGGAAATCGCGCTACCAACAGCCTGACGCAGTTCTTTGAGAGGTTCCTGAATTTCTAAGATTAACAGCTCCCAAAAATTCATCAGTTCGCTGGTAAATTCTTCGCGCTCTACAGAGGCTACCAATGCTTCTAACAGCAACAAATTTGGTTGCATCTGCTGTGTAATTGTCTCAAATATTAACTCGGCTTCGGACAATTGGCGAGCGTCATTTTTTTCTGAGACTGTACCGGATAAGCTATCTAATATTTTTTGAGTGCTGTCTACCTCAGCTTCTGAATCTGAACTTGAAGCTACAAAGGCCTGTAATTTTTCGCGGGCGATCGAACTGAGTCTTTTTCGGAGCAAATCGCAGGCCGCCCGCTGCACTGGCCCTGTTTCGCTTTGACAAATCTTGATGACTATTTTTAAGCCTGCATCGCCGTAATTCAATGTCTCTTTCACGGCGGCAATGCGATGTTCGCTGACAGAACTAGACAGCCGGTGTTTAACTCCTGCTAGTCCGCCGAGCACGACACCGCCCACAGGAGGCGGCAGTTGACCGCCTCTAACTGCATCGTAGGGTTTCGGTTGGTCGAGATTTTCTAACACAAGCATTTACTGCTATAAAGAACCTATCCGAACCTGTTTGAAGTTAAGGATTAAACAGATACCAGTTCCCAAAAAGAATGGAACTGTAGGCCCGCGATCCAAATCCTTAGTTCATCAGTCAATCGAAAATCAAAAATCAAAAATCGAAAATCGAATGATTTGTGTGTAATTCTTGCTTCAATGCAGGCAAAGTCGATCGTACTTTTTTCCTGCGCCCATTGGCTACTTGAGAGTATCTTTAAGTACAGTCCTCGCTGCCAAGTGATTGCGAGTAGAAGTCAAAATTTCTGTTTCGCGTTCCAGCCTAGCTGCTGTATCTTGCAATTCTAAAAGAGTTTGCTGTTCTGTCGCTGCACCGTAAAGGTAGCTGGCTACCCAGTAGGACAATTCGGTGGGCAAACTGGGAATGTCTTCGGGCAGGTCGATCGGCTGATCCATCAATTTGCTGGAGAGGCGAACGACATCTCTCAGCAGTTGTTCGACATCTTTTCCCAAGGGTCTGAGGTCTTTTTGCGGCGGTTCGTCTTCAATCCATTCTACTAGACCGACTAAATACGGTTTTTCCCGAACCGCGTCGAGCACTCGGAACCGCTGCTGGCCCAGAGTCATAATTTTCATGCGATCGTCGGGCAGGCGCTGACAGTGAATCACTTCCGCGCAACAGCCAACGGCAGAGACTTTGTTTTGGTTGGGGTCCCACATGAGCACACCGAAACGGCGATCGCCTTCGAGAATCGTATTCATCATGATTCGATAGCGAAACTCGAAGATTTGCAGCGGCAGCGGTCTACCTGGAAATAGAACCACTTCCGGCAACGGAAATAAGGGGAGTTCGCGAACTGCTACAGAGGAAGAGGATGCCATTGTCGCTCAAAAGTGAGGGTACTTGCGCTTCATTTTCTTACTTTAACTGATTAAAGGCAATTCCGGCGCAAGAGCGATCGGGGAAAAATCTGGCGCGATCCGCCCCTCATCGATCGCCCTATTGGCAAATTCTGTGAAGCCTGCGATGCCAACTCTGATCGCAGCCGCCGTCGTTACAATAGCTTTTAAACTTTTCTTTAATCTGCGTTTTCCCCCAAATCAAACGCTCAAGCGGAGGGCACTTGCCAATCTGCGGCGACAATTCCTCCAACTCCAACCCCGCCAACTCCAGTTGTGTCAATTTTTCCGCGTGACCTTCGGCACCTTGTGGGGATATAATATATCTTACCATGATGTAGTATCTCTGCTATACTTGGAAGGGTTGCTGAATTTAGATATTCATTGAAAAAAATTATATGAAATACTTCCTCAACTATTTTATACTGCTATTTGTTTTTTTAAGTGTTTGCCAGAAAGACAATACGGTAGTCCTGCATGGCAAGGATAATTGGGGAATAAAACGGTTAACCCACCCTTATCAAGATCCTGATATTGCAGGACTACCAGACAATAAAAATATGAATAAAAATACTTCATTAATTGGCTTTAATACAACCTTTATAAACACCAATTTATCTGATGACTTTCTTTCTATTTTTTTTATTAATGGCAAAGACGGTTTTATTTCAGGTCGTAATGGAGGAATTTACAAAACGACAGACTCTGCCAAAACTTGGACAAAGTTAAATTCGACAACGACTTTACCTATTCGTGATATTTACTTTCTGGATAATTCTAACGGTATTGCCGTAGGTGGTGAAACATTTTGCGGAGGAACTGGTTGTACTCCGCCAGGTGGTTTCATTTTAAAAACACAGGATGGCGGGCAAAGTTGGACAAAGGTTTTCACTCCTTCAGGTAACATTGAAATTTCTTCTATTTATTTTATTGATAAAACAACAGGCTTTTGTGTAGGCAATGATGTGATTTTTAAAACCAATGATGGAGGCCAAACTTGGATAGAAAATAAAATAAATAATCTTGGTAGTAAAATGATGAAAATTTCATTTATTGACAATCAAAATGGGTTTATTGTTTGCTTATTTGATAAAATACTTAAAACAAACAACGGTGGACTAACTTGGGAAATTACTAGCCCAAATAAAGATGTTGGTTATTATTCTTTCTCTTCATCAGAAGGAGTAAGTTATGTTTCAGGGCAAGGCAGAATTCTAAAATCGGCTAATGGTGGTAGTAGCTGGACAGAGTTGGTTAATTCTCCAAGTGATATTTATGCTATAAAGTTTACCGATAAAAATATTGGCTATGCATTTGGAAGAGGTAATTATTCGGGTGGGTGTTTTGGTCATTCATACGGTTCAATGTATTTTACAAATAATGGAGGTGCTACGTGGAACGGCAATGGGGATTTTAAAGAAGTTGGGCTAATTGAGTCCGTCTCTTTTCCAGTACCAAATATAGGGTATGCAATAAGTGGTAATAAGATCATAAAAATTTCAATAAAATAGTACAATGCGACTTCTGAGGAGACCCCAAAACCGCAGTGGCCCCCCTTAATAAGCAGGGCAGTCAACTTAATATCAAACCCAGTCAGAGATTGCTGTTTGACTATTAAATCTAGATACCCCTAGCCCCTTTAAGAAGGGGGGGACAAGAGTTGAGTCAAAGTCCCCCTTCTTAAGGGGGATGCGAGGGGGATCTAGACTTAGCATAAAAACGAGATTTCTGAAGGGCTTTAATCTTAAGTTGATACCAACCAATGCACGGGCACAACCCTACAAACTCCTCGTTCGTCTTTCAAGCGGGGGAGTACGTCAAAGCTTGACTTCGATATCTACGCCGGCTGGCAAATCCAGTTTCATTAAAGCGTCAATTGTTTTAGCAGAAGGCTGGTGAATGTCGATAATCCGGCGGTGCGTGCGGGTTTCAAAGTGTTCGCGAGAATCTTTGTCTACGTGGGGCGATCGCAGCAAGCAGTAAATCCGCCGTTTTGTAGGTAGGGGAATCGGACCGATCGCTGTGGCTGCTGTCCGATTAGCTGTATCTACAATCTTTTCGCAGGATGCGTCTAGAATTCGGCGATCGAAAGCTTTGAGGCGGATGCGAATTTTTTGCTGTTGAATTGTTGCCATTTTTGTTTCTTGAATTTTCTAGGTTCAGTTTGTTATTTATTGTCTGTTGTGTGTTGTCTATTTGCAGTTGTGTTTCGGCTAACGGCTAACTGCAGACTCATGACTAATAATTAATCACTAAATAGCAGAAAAGCCTGATTAAATTTCGTGGCTTTTCTGCTATCCAAGAGTGTTAGTCGATTCCTACTTGAGGATTTTGGAAACAACGCCGGCGCCGACGGTGCGGCCGCCTTCGCGGATAGCGAAGCGCATTCCTTGTTCGATCGCGATCGGGTGGATCAGTTCCACAGTCATTTTGATGCGGTCACCTGGCATCACCATTTCAGCTGCCGAGCCGTCGTCAGCAGTGAACTGGTTGATCGTACCAGTTACATCCGTTGTGCGGACGTAGAACTGAGGGCGATAGCCCGGGAAAAATGGCGTGTGACGGCCACCTTCTTCCTTTTTGAGGATGTAAACTTCAGATTCAAACTGAGTATGAGGACTGATGGATTTGGGCTTGGCAATTACCATGCCTCTTTCAATATCCGCCTTTAAAATCCCCCGCAGCAGTAGACCCACGTTGTCGCCAGCTATGCCTTCATCCAACGACTTGGTGAACATTTCCACACCAGTCACCGTAGTGCTGCGAGTGTCCTTAATGCCAATCACTTCTACTGTTTCGCCGACTTTGATAGTGCCGCGCTCAATCCGACCAGTGGCAACTGTACCCCGACCAGTAATGGAGAATACGTCTTCTACAGCCATCAAGAAAGGCTTGTCAACTTCGCGCTCTGGAGTGGGGATGTAAGAATCTACTTCTTCCATCAGCTTGTAAATTTTGTCAACCCACTCATTCTCGCCCTTTGTAATCTTGGGATTGGCAATCATCGCTTCGAGAGCTTTCAATCCCGAACCCGTCACGATGGGGATGTCATCACCAGGAAAATCGTAAGAACTTAGGAGTTCCCGAACTTCCAGTTCCACCAATTCTAGTAATTCTGCATCGTCTACCATGTCTTCTTTGTTCAAGAAGACAACCAGGCTGGGAACGCCAACTTGCTTAGCTAGCAGGATGTGTTCGCGAGTTTGAGGCATGGGGCCGTCTGCCGCTGACACTACTAGGATGCCGCCGTCCATTTGAGCTGCACCGGTGATCATGTTTTTCACATAGTCAGCGTGTCCGGGACAATCTACGTGGGCATAGTGCCGAGTTGTGGTTTCGTATTCCACGTGAGCAGTATTAATCGTAATACCCCGTGCTTTTTCTTCAGGCGCGGCGTCGATTTCGTCGTACTTCTTAGCCTTTGCTTGACCTAGTGCAGAGAGAGTCATCGTAATCGCAGCGGTCAAAGTTGTTTTGCCGTGGTCAACGTGACCGATCGTGCCGATGTTTACGTGGGGTTTAGTCCGTTCAAATTTTGCGCGTGCCATTCTTGATCTGTTCCTTGTTTCTTTTAGCGATTTTAGACTTGAGATTTTAGATTCTAGATTTTGGATTCAATCCAAAATCCAAAATCTAAAATCTAAAATCCTTAGTTCCCTTTGTTCTTAGCGATAATGGCTTCTGCCACATTTCGCGGCACTTCTTCGTAATGGCTGAATTCCATTGTGAAGATGCCTCGACCTTGGGTTTTCGAGCGGATGTCGGTGGCGTAACCAAACATTTCTGCTAGTGGAACTTTTACAGAAACTTTGGCAATCCCCTGATCCGTCTCTTGACCTTCGATCTGGCCCCGACGTGAGTTGAGGTCTCCGATGACGTTCCCGATGTAATCTTCGGGAACTTCAACCTCTACTTTCATCATAGGCTCTAGCAGCACTGGCGACGCCTTCATCACGGCTTCTTTGATTGCCATTGAACCGGCGATCTTAAATGCCATTTCTGAGGAGTCTACGTCGTGGAAAGACCCGTCTACCATAGTAGCTTTGAGGTCAATCACGGGATATCCTGCTACAATACCTGATTCGCAGGCTTCTTTCATCCCTTGTTCTGCAGGACCGATGTACTCTTTGGGTACAGTGCCGCCGACAATTTTGGAGACAAATTCAAAGCCGGTTCCCACTTCTGCTGGTTCTAGTTCGATCACGACGTGACCGTACTGACCTTTACCGCCGCTTTGGCGGATAAATTTACCTTCGGCGCGGACGGCTTTGCGAATGGTTTCGCGGTAGGCTACTTGCGGCTGACCCACGTTGGCTTCTACTTTGAATTCTCGCAGCATCCTGTCTACGAGGATTTCCAGGTGCAGTTCGCCCATGCCGGCGATGACTGTCTGGTTGGTTTCTGGGTCAACGTTGACTCGGAAGGTGGGGTCTTCTTCCGAGAGCGACTGGAGGGCTTTGGAGAGCTTCTCCATGTCTTGTTTGGTTTTGGGTTCGACAGCCACAGAGATGACTGGCTCTGGAATAAACAGGGATTCCAGAATCACTGGCGCTCCATCTTCGCAGAGGGTGTCGCCTGTGAAGGTGTCTTTCAAACCCAAGGCTGCTCCCAAGTCTCCTGCCCGCAGTTCCTCAACTTCTATCCGATCGTCGGCTTTGAGGACAATTAAGCGAGACACCCGCTCTTTTTTGTCTTTGGTGGAGTTGAGGACGTAGGTGCCTTTTTTGAGGATACCCGAGTAGACGCGAACGAAAGTCAGGCGGCCGTAGGGGTCAGCCATGATTTTGAATGCCAGGGCTGACAGCGGCGCGCTGTCGTCTGCAAATCTTTCTGCTGTGTCGCCGTTGGGCAGGAGTCCTTGAATTGGGGGAACTTCCACGGGCGACGGCAGGTAGTCGATCACTGCATCCAACAAAAGTTGAACGCCTTTGTTTTTGAACGCCGAACCGCAGAGCATGGGGACGATCGTGCCAGAGATCGTGCCAGTGCGCAAAGCTGCACGAATTTCTGCTTCTGTTAACTCTTCGCCTTCGAGGTATTTCTCGGTGAGGGCGTCGTTGGTTTCTGCTACGGACTCGATCAGCTTGGTGCGGTATTCGGCAGCTAGCTCTTTTACTTCATCGGGGATTTCTACTTCCTCGATGTCGGTTCCCGTGTCGTTGTTGTAGATATAGGCTTTCATTTGCACTAAGTCTACAATTCCCCGGAAGTTTTCTTCGCTGCCGATCGGGATTTGGATGGGTACGGCGTTCGCTCTCATTCGATCGCGAATTTGGCCGTAGACTTTGTAGAAGTTTGCGCCCATCCGATCCATTTTGTTGACGAACACAATCCGCGGTACTTTGTACCTATCTGCTTGTCGCCACACTGTTTCGGATTGTGGCTGCACTCCCCCTACCGAGCAGAACACTGCGATCACTCCGTCGAGCACTCGCATCGAGCGTTCGACTTCGATCGTGAAGTCTACGTGTCCGGGAGTGTCGATGATGTTGATTTTGTAATCTTTCCAACTGGTGGTGATAGCAGCGGCAGTAATCGTAATTCCCCGCTCCCGCTCTTGCTCCATCCAGTCAGTGACTGCTGTTCCCTCGTGCACTTCACCCATTTTGTGAACCATGCCTGAATAGAACAGAATTCTTTCAGTTGTTGTTGTTTTGCCCGCGTCAATGTGGGCTGCGATGCCGATGTTGCGAGTTTTTTCTAGCGGGACGGTACGTGCCACAGCTACCTCCTTAATCTTGTGTTGCTGTTATAATACTATTATACTACACAGTAACCCTATTTTGCAGTCCCCAGCGATTTACTACAATCTCTGGAGCTTATTGTTACATTTTAATATTTTTTGCAAGATTTGTTTACAAAAATATTAAGGATGCGACATGGAGGATTCAGAGAGTGCGTGAATTTTGATTGGGGGAGTTTTGAGTTTGCTTGCGCGATCGGGCAACGGAGCCCAGGGAAGCAATCTCAACACTCAAAACTTAAACTTGCCAATTTCTCGCCCGATGCTTTCATACCGCACGATCGCCCTCTTCTCCATGCCCGAGTTGGCAATTAGTACCGGTAGTGAGCAAAAGCCTTGTTAGCTTCAGCCATGCGGTGTGTTTCTTCGCGCTTGCGAATAGCACTGCCTGTTTCGTTAGCTGCATCCATCAGTTCGTTGGCTAGCTTAGCTGCCATCGAGCGGCCGGTGCGGGCGCGGGCAAATCTGATCAGCCAGCGCAGGGCTAGGGTTGTGCCGCGATCGGAACGCACTTCCATCGGCACTTGGTAGGTAGCGCCACCTACCCGGCGGGCTTTGACTTCGACCAGGGGTGTAGCGTTTTTGACTGCTTTTTCAAACAAGTCTAACGGTTCAGCCCCTGTGCGTTCTTGGATGGTTTTGAGGGCGTCGTAGACGATGCTGGAGGCAACGGATTTTTTGCCGTGCTGCATGATCCGTCTCACCATCATGCTTACCAACCGGCTGTTGTAGGTTGGATCTGGCGGAACTGGACGTTTTTGAATAACTGTGCGGCGAGACATAGTTCTATTGGGGATTTTTGATTTTGAATGATTGAGTTTGGGGTTTTGGGTTCAGATCTCGATCTATGACGATCGAGCGTGCGATCTGCGCGATGGGATTTATTGTTGCTTCCCAACCCCGACGGGCGAGATCCTGGTTATTTTTTCTCTTTAGGACGCTTTGCCCCGTATTTGGAACGAGCCTGCTTGCGGTCTTTCACCCCAGCGGTGTCTAATGTACCGCGAATGATGTGGTATCTAACTCCGGGCAAATCTTTTACCCGACCGCCCCGGATCATTACTACCGAGTGTTCTTGCAAGTTGTGACCGATCCCTGGGATGTAGGCTGTCACTTCAAAACCAGAGGTCAGCCGTACCCGAGCCACCTTCCGCAGCGCCGAGTTGGGTTTTTTCGGGGTGGTCGTGTACACTCTGGTGCAAACTCCGCGGCGCTGGGGGCAACTCTTGAGAGCTGGCGATTTGGTTTTTTTCTGCGTTTGTTCCCGTGCTGAACGGATGAGTTGCTGAATAGTGGGCATGAGTTACGGCATTTCTAGCTTTTTGCTGAATATAGTGATTTAGCGGCATCCGCACTGAAAGTCCCTTCCCCTCTAGGGGGACGGGATGAATGAAAATAATTATGGGTAAGTGAGGATACCAGACTCTATATTGTACATGACTCGACTTTCTTTGGCAAGGAATTTGGCAACGCTTTCGAAGTTCTTTCCTTGCTGCCAGTTTCGACTTGCGATCTCAACTGGCGAATGAGATGTGACATACTACGATCTAAACGCAACCCTGAGGCTTGTCACAGCCGTCAGCAAAATTTATGACGATCGATATTTCGATCGAATCACCATTTTTCGGAAACGCCCATCAACTCAAACCGGCGATCGCATCACAGTCTCAGCATCACAGTCAAGGGCCGATAGACATCACATAAAGTTATCTAAAATTGCCGGACAATAAGAAATCTACATTCATTTGACCGCAGATGACAACCAAAGTTTATATTCCTGAATAGGCAATTTCCGAACTTTATAGCGGTTCTCGGAAAGATGAGGTATTCACGAATTAATTAACAATTCCCCAATCCCCCAATCCCCCAATCTAAAATCTAAACTTGTACCTCATCTATCTGAGAAAGGCTATACTCGCTCATTTGGAAATTCGGTAAGATCGATCGGACTCAGTTCCAGCCTATTCAATACGCAATTAATTCTCACAGTTTAACTGAGTGTCAAAAGACTTCCCCATCCTTCTAAAAGGTGGGGATGAATTTTGACCAGTAAATAAAAGCGAAGCAACATTGTTTTGTTCTATTGTAATAATGTTGTATACTACTTTTGTTGCTATCTTGCATGGTGTTCTCTATAGTAAAGCTTGATACTTCCTCAGAAGCGTGCATGGGATTCGCTCTCGATCTCAGTCTAAGATATCCCTCTGTGTCACTGGTAGAAAGATAAGTCCAAACATAAGGCAGCCAAATAAATAAAGAAATAACTCTTGGGGAAGCCGAGGGTCTGCCTGTGGACAGCGAGTAAGACCAAAACACAGACGGCTGTCTAGAGGCATCAGCGGATGAGACGGAAAGCTCCAAAGACGAATAAGACCGTCCTTGAATTGAGTTGATGTTGGAACCCCCAACTTCAGCGAAGCAAGTTGGGGTACTGGACGAAGTTCTGACGAGCGAAAAATTCTCAGCAGGCTGCTATAAGCATTACGGCCCGGATGGGTGTCAGTGATGAACCCAGTTGCTTGGGAGTTTTGAGGGCGGTCGCGAGATTGCTTCGTGACTCCCCGGGGGTAGCGGCGTCAATCAGTTTTGAGATTGCTAGGCGCGAGCGAACAACGCACACGGGGTGCATGAGTTGTGAGTTAAAATCTCATCCATAAAATTAGAGGGTTCCCAAATAGATTCACCGCTCTTGAAAGGCAATATTAAGGTAAAACGACAGGATATGTTTAATTCTACAGAACTGCTGATCCAGGCTTTCATCGAACAGCTTGAGAACGGGTACAGGCGCACTTACGGAGGCTACAAATCAGACTATGCTGACATTATTGCCTGGGTGGGGGCAATGGCGTTAGAAAACATCGCCAACAGCGACGGTCTTTATCACAATGTAGAACACGCCATTTGCATTACCTTAGTCGGTCAAGAAATATTGCGGGGAAAACACATTCGTAAGGGCGGAGTTTCCTGCGACGATTGGCTCCACTTCATCATTTCTTTGCTGTGCCAAGATATCGGATATGTCAAAGGAGTTTGCCGGCAAGACCAAAAATCAGAAGGATTGTATGCTACGGGAAAAGATGACATGAGAATTGCACTTGCTCCCGGTGCAACAGCGGCTAGCTTAGCTCCTTACCGAGTTGACAGAGCTAAATTGTTCATTGACGAGCGCTTCGGCAACCACAAGCTAATTAATGCTGAGATAATTAAGCATAACATAGAACAGACTCGTTTCTCGGTGCTTGACGGCAACACTGAGGAGGATGCAGTTAATTACTCTAGTTTAGTTCGTGGTGCTGACTTGATAGGTCAGCTCAGCAACCCGCAATATTTGCAGAAAATAGGCGCGCTGTTTTACGAGTTGGAAGAAAGCGGTGCTACTAAACTTTTGGGCTACCGACATCCGGGCGACTTGCTGCAAAGCTACTCTAAGTTTTACTGGAGCGGCATTTATCCGCACATCAGCGAATCTCTCGGTTACTTGCAGTTGACGCAGGAAGGCAAACAGATTGTTGCTAGTTTGTACGCTAACATATTTCGGATGGAACACCAACGTTGCGATTCTGAGGTTGCTTGACGGAAGGGGAAGGGTAAGGGGAAAGCGGCAAGTTTTGAATGCGTGAGATTACTTTCCTAAGAATTGCTTTGCTAACATTCCTGGCAACGCTATTAAGGGGAAGGAGAAAGCGGCAAGTTTTGAATGCGTGAGATTGCTTTCCTAAGAATCACTTCGCTAACATTCCTGGCAACGCTATAGCCGTACCTAAGTTAAAAAGTTACCAATTACCAATTCCCCATTACCGAAGTGTATTTCATCCAACTCAACTAATTTCCTCCTCAATTTCCGCATGATATCTCGGACAGGACCAATTGCTCGGCAGCAAAGAAGGCCATCCCTCCCGCAGCGCTTCCAAACAAACAGCACGCACAGTTAATTGACAGTCAAGCAGTTCTACACCAGCTTTTTCAACTTGCTTTTTGCCAATTTTTAAAATCGATTCATCGCTAAATTCAAAGGTTTTGTGACACTGAATACAAACCAGATGGTGGTGGTGGTGCAATTCCCGCAAATTCAATTCGTAATGTTTGTGTCCTTCTGCTAATTCTAGTTCACGCAGAATCCCAATCCTTGCTAATAAATGCAGGGTTCGGTAGACAGTAGATAAGCCAATTCTTTCTCCTTGATTCTGCAAAGTCTTGTATAATTCTTCCGCACTCAAATGATTTCCTTGCTGCAGACGTTGAAAGACGTTCAAAATAGTTTCTCGCTGGGGAGTCAGGCGGCAGCCTCTCTGATTGAGTTCGACTTTGAGTGAGTTAGCGCTGTATAAATTCATGTCGTAAAAAATAAAAAAGTTGAACGGGAATCTTACTGGCTTATCTGTTATTTATTCGCGCTTCATGTGCGATTATCCTAAAGTGTATTTTTCGGGAGAAGCAATCTAAGTTTAGGCTCCCATTGTAGCAAGGGGGGATCTTCTACCCACCTATCCCCCTTGTAAAAAGGGGAACTGAAAAAGTGGTTGTCGGTATTTTTGCGTAATTTTTGTGAAGTTGAGAGCAATGTTGCTAATAAGCATTGCCAAAACAAATCTTAGGTTCAAAGTCCGTAAAACCGCTCGCTTCCTAAGTAGAAGTAACACAGGGTCGCACTGTACATTTGAGGCGGTAGTCATAAGTAAAAAAATCGCAATCTGAACAAGGAATTTGATCCAAGCGCTTGATTTGATCGAATCCTTTTCGAAATGCTACTGAAACACTCCACAAAAACAGAAACATCAAAGTGATACAGAAACAGTAGAAAAAGATAGTCATACGGTTATTGTTTCAAGGTTGAGCGTAATCTGAAGGCGCTTGGTAGGTAAAAAATAGGAATTGCGCCCTAGAGCCCAAATATGACCGCCGACAACATCTTCGAGGTTGTCAACGGCGGCGGGCCAATGTTTGCAGCCTGCACCGAACAGGTAGCTGAAAATGACAGCGGGGTTGAGTGTGGGTTCCGAAATTATCGGCACTTGCCCGAGTGTGGTCTGATATAAACCACCGAAATACATAGCTTTGGGCACCCCCAAGAAGGCACCGACACCCAGCAAAACTAGGTGGATGCCCAAGATGGTGGTCATTTTGTCTGCGTCTTCCCATTTGTAGCCAAAGGAAGAAGTTCTTTCTGGGAGGGTGGCTGACCCTTTGAGGGAGTGAAAGATGTCGCCGAAGGTGAGAAAGGCTGAGCTGATTAGGTGAATCGCGCCAACGGCGAAGTACGGATAAGTATCGACAATTTTGCCTCCCGCACCAACGCCCAAGCTGAGTCTGGCTAGGTTGGGCAACAGGATTAAGCCTTGTTCGTACACCGGCAATTCTGGGTTGAAGCGTCCAAGCTCAAATAGAATATAGGCTCCCGCCCAGAGGACGATGAGGCCGGCGTGGGCGAGGTGGCTACCGAGCAAACGGCCGTCCAGGTTGGTTAAGCGGGCGTTGCCGGCCCACCAGGGAAAGGATTCTCCTTCGGGTGGGCAGGATATTTGGGCCTTGCTTGTCACGGCGATTTACCTCTTGAGAAAGATGTCTGTTGAGTTTTAAGGGCTTACAGGTTATTGATATAGATAATCAACAATTTTAGTAGTTTCGTCAAGGGGTATTTGATAAAATTTTTCACTAATCTGAGTTGAGATATGTAACTGAACAGTAAAAAACATTGTGAGAACAAGCTTATGACTGTTTTGGGGGCTCTCTCGGAAGTTGGCTTCCCGTTAGGAAAAATAGTAACTCAAGGAATAGTTGAGAATTTATTGATAAATAGTATTATTAAGGCTAGAGTATTGTTTAAGTAGCTGTTTAATCCTCTGGGAAAAGACAAGGTGGAAAAAGAAATCCGGTACTTTCCTCTGGCCAAGCTTCTATAAAAGTGGGGTTATAGGGGGTGCGGGATGGTTTTTTTCAGCATCAAGAGAGTTAATGCCTACGTTAATTAGTACGCCTATTGAGAGGCAACACAAAAAGAGCAAGTAATGGCAGGGTGGGGAGCGTACCGTATTTGGCAAGTTTGATGAACTCGGAAAGCATATTAAGAGTAAGGGTGATTGCAGCATCGAAAGATAGTTGTTTTGAGCGTAAGGAGGTAGATTGACAATGCCTTTGAACCCACTTTCGGCACCCTCCACTGTCACAATCGGTTTTTGCGGAATTTTGTGAATCCCAATGGTCATTTTTTATACACACAAGTGGGAAAATGGACTTGCGATCGCCAGTTCAATTTAGCCAAACTCCGAAAATTCGTAGTGTGACAGTTCAGGGTGCGGAATGTGGGTTTGAAGGTCAGATTCTGGTTTCTTCAAGAATCGAGTGTTTCTTCAGACCGCTTGAGTGTCAACTCAAACTCCAAAGAACAAAGCCTGAGAGCAAATGCTTTCAGGCTTTTATAGGGGGATTTTTAACTGCTTGTTGCATCTGCTAGCTCAAGCAGAGGATTTGCTTTCCTCGGCTACTTGCTCGTTGCTGGGCAACTCCAGGCAATAACCGGCCCCGTATACGGTTTTGATGTACCGAGGATGGCGGGGGTCGGGTTCCATCTTGGTTCTTAGGTGTCTGATGTGTACGCGAATAGTTTCGATGTCGTCGTCGGGGTCGTAACCCCAGACTTCTTTGAGAATTTCGCTGGGAGAGACTGTTTGACCGTGGCGCTGGAGCAAGCAGTGCAGCAACTCGAACTCTAGGTGGGTCAGTTTGACTGTCTGAACGTACCAAACAGCTTCAAACCTTTCGGGGACAAGGGTCAGCGGGCCGTAATTCAGGATTTCTGAGTGTTTGGCAGCTTGGGGGATGCGGTCTGTGCGCCTCAGCAAGGCTCGCACTCGCGCCAGCATCTCTTCTAGTTCAAAGGGTTTGGTCAGATAATCGTCGGCGCCGGAGTTGAAGCCTTCTACTTTGTCTTGAGTTTGACTTAAGGCGGTCAACATCAAGACGGGAATGTCGGCTGTGCGTTCGTCGCGCCGCAACCGCTGACACACTGTGAATCCGTCTACTCTAGGCAGCATCAGATCTAGCATGATCAGGTCGGGCAGCAGTTGTATGGCCAGTGCCTGACCTTTGATGCCGTCTTCGGCCTGGGTGACTTCGTAGCCAGCCATTTCTAGGTTGACGGCTACGAGTTCGGCGATCGCCGCGTCATCATCAATAACAAGTATCCGAGGCATCATTATTTATCTCACCGCTAACCAGATGGGGGAGGCTACAGCCTTCTGGGGGTTCCAGGTAACTTTAACAAGCAATTTTTTAATTTTAAGCTTCATTTAAGAATTATAAGGTTGATTAAGAACTTTGTGAGCTATGTAAAAATTGTTGTATTAATTATAAGGGCCTTGAGTGGCTATCAGAAAGACTGTTCGCCAGAAATCTGGGCTGGGGTAGATTTTTTGTTTGCGGACTCGACTTCTGTGGCGACGATTGATGATGGGATTTGAGATTTTAGAGGCACCCTGCCTTTGTTTGCTGGTAGTGGGTCATCGCCCCTCTTCTCGATCGACACCTTTGCGGGCCTGACTACCAGCAACTTCTGCTCTCTGCGAATTACATATTTTCTACGATCGCCCACTCTACGACTTGTGATTTATAAAGTTGGTGAGGTTGAGAAAAATTTTGTTTTTTTCGAGGGTTAGCCCTTGCTTTTTTTAGCTCTTGACTGTATTATTATATAATAGAAATCTAACTATTTATTTTCAAAAAAACCACTATTCCCATTATTAAATGATATCATAAAAATGTCAAATAGTCCATCCCAAAACCCTAAAATTTTGGACGGATTTTGGAAAATAAGGCAATTTTTTTTGCCTGAGAAGCAGTGAAAGCAGTGAAATAATATCATTTCCGGTTACACCGGAATGAGGTTGACGGTTGACTGTTCACTGTCAACCGTCAACAGTGAACTCGAATTTACTATTCCGATGCTAACGGATTTGATATAATCTGTAACCATAGCCGACACAACTACCGAGAAAGAGTTGATTCTTGAGCCGACTGAGTATTTTTTGGGGAAACAGTCGCCTGAGAGCCTAATTTTTGGAAATAAAGACGGCCGATGGTGGCTAAGAATATTGTGTAAGCAGCCGCTTGGACGAGATAAAGTCGCTCTCTGTATCCAAACAGTGTTTTGAGAATCACTCCCGGAAATTGCCGATCGGGCAAACTGGACGCTGCATTCCACACCATGGGGCCTAAAATACAAGAGTGGACTGGTGCGAGGCGATCGTAATAAAAACAAATCGCTGCATACTTGCTATCCATGTGGGACAAAATCTCAGCGGCTCGATCGAAATGTTTCAGCGCCGATACTGCCAAACCTGCTACGATTAACAGCAACAAAATCCCCATAAACTTGAAAAACAGGCGGATATCAATTTTTACGCCCCACTTGAACAGTAGCGCCCCAATTATTGCCGCCCCAGTCAAACCGCCCAAAGCTCCCAAAGCGGGACTGACACCTTGTTGAAACTGAGCGCTGACAAATAAAACTGTTTCAAAACCTTCGCGCAGTACCGCAATAAAAATTAAGCCAAATACGCCCCAGCCGGCATTGGTATTTTCTGTCAAAGCTGCTGTAACGGCTCCTTCAACTTCAGCTTTGAGAAAGCGCGCTTGCTGAGTCATCCAAATTAGCATCCAGCTTAGCATTGCGATCGCCACAATTCCCAGCACGCCCTCTAATAGCTGTTTAATTACCGGTGCGTAAGCCTGCTCGGATGTTGATAGTGCTGCGAGCAATCCATTGAATATAACACCAACAATACCGCTAGCAGCAATGCCGGCTGCGACACCTGCATAAACCCAAGAATTGAGGTGACTTTGCTCGGCTTTTTTCAAGCAAGCTAGTACAATTCCGACGACTAAGGCGGCTTCTACGCCTTCGCGCAGGGTAACTAAAAAAGTCGGTAACGCTTCACTAAAATTCATTTTTTATAATTATGGGGTATGGGGTATGGCGCATAGACATGAGGCATTGGTCACTGGTGATTAGAAATCACAACTAACAACTAACCCATCACCAATAACCACTCAACACTTCGGACAGTTTTTGATTGCCTACCTGAGAATAAGGGTTTCAGGGCGATCCAATGGCTGCAAGCAACGCTTAGGAAGCACGCTATCAGGCTTGGTGAAAATCAAGGGTGTGATGCTACGACATAAAAACGCAAGCAGGGGCGGACTGACGCACACCTCAGAAACCGGGTTTCTTCCTAGATTTCTCGTGACTCGTGGCAAAATTCCTAGAAACCGGGTTTTTAGCCCCCCGATGCGTGAGCAATGAAACTGTCCGAAGTATTGACAAATAACAATTAACTAATGATTAAATCAACTATAATCCCGCAGCATTTTTTTCAGTTCAACTTGGTGCAATTCTTCTTGTCCAATCAGATTGCGGGCATATTCTTCCAAATAAACGCTGGAGTCTGTCACGACTTCAAGTAAAGATTTATACTTTTTGAGCGCTTTTTTCTCGTGATTTAAACTTTCTTCCAATAAGTCTTTCACCGAGTGTTTGTAGGTTTCTTCGATGGGAGCAATTTTCTGACTGGGATGCCCCTCTAAACCGGTGAGAATTTCTCCTGCTTGTTGGGCGTGGAGTAGGGATTCCGTTGCTTGTGCTTTAAAAAACTGCACGATGGGAATCCGATTTGGCCCTGTGACCATTAGTGAATAGTGGGTATAGCGCACGACACCTGCAAGTTCCCATTCCATGATGGTGCATAGCAGTTCTTGGGTTTTTTTTTCGTCAAGTTCTTTCATTTGTTGTTTTAGATGTAGAATGCCTTAGAGGGCGCTGTTTATAATATCACATTTAAGTTAAAAATGAAAAGTAAGGTGCTGATGGCGCACCTTACCGGAGAGATGTTGTATTTGATACTCCCCAGGGCTGAAGCCACGGGGATTCTTGAATGAATCCGAAAACTCTCAAAGGCTTTATCAAAGCACCTCTATACGCTCTAAACAACTAGGTCTTGCGATAGGTATTGCAATTGCGCTTACTTTTGAATTGTGTTTGCTTTCATAGTCCATCACAACGCCAGATAGGTACGCTTCACATTCTGCCATTATTTGTCAGTTATACAGGCTTACTACTTAGTGGTAGTGGTGGCTGACTGTGCCGGGATTTCTCCGATACTAGAATGCTTCAACACGTAGATGGTTGTTTTACTTACAATTTAATTCTAACGAAACCTTTCGCTCAATTGTGTAAAGAAAGATTGATCGCGGTTAAAACCGCTGCCGACTTCCTCTCCGTGTCTAAAGCCAGGGGCTTCCGTCTCGTTTAATGGTGAGTTACGGGTTAACTTCTAAGATTCCAGTAGGAGCAAACACTACAGTAAACTTAGCGACTGGTGCTGCACTGTTGCTGCTAGTTTCGGAAGATTTGAGCAGATGTGGTAAAGGAGTTTCTTGGATGTAATCCTTGGCTGGTTGATTGAGCGGCTCGAAATTGCCGATCGCCCCATCTTGACTTGTACTGACTCGATAGACTAGATTTTGATTGAACGTAGGGCTAGTTTGCCAAGTTCGATCGATGCGATCGTAGACTTTCAGAGCTAGCTCCTCTAGTTTTACGCTATCGGTAATTTCTGCTCTCTGATTTGTTCCATCTACCGCCTGAACTTCCTGCTGACCTGCTGATACAGGTACAACTTGGACAGTGTTATCTGTACGGCTACTCGCCATAGCCGTTTCAGTAGACGTATTAGTGAAAGGTACAACCTCTGGAGACTTGTCAGGCAGCTTTTTTTGGCTGTCAACCGCTAAACTCCAATTATTTGCAGCCGGAAGCGCACTGCTACTGGCAATAGCTGGTTGGACCAGCCCCTTAGCAACAGCATTAGCGTGATTTTGCCCCTCGATTGTCAAAGACTTGACGTAAAAACCGCGAAACTTTTCTTTTTGGCTAACGCGCCACATCGCGATGGGAAAAGTCATAAAGAAAAGAGTTAAAACTCCGACGCTAACCCAAACTATTTTGTGCATCTCCCTGGCTGGGAGCGGCTTATTTTTTGTGTCCATTATCAAACCTCACATTAATTAACTTAACGGCAAATAGAAAAATAGAGGATGCCAGCACATAGCTGTGGCAGCAATTAATAAAGCAAACATCCAGAAAAATATGGTGCGACTTTTAATGTTCTTATTCTTCCACAGAGTATGGAGAATTGGCCAACTGATCAGCCAACCCAAAAGCAACATAGTTTCTTTGCCTGTGTAACTGCCGATATTTCCCCACAATTCGCTATCTGTCTTGCTTCCGGGAATCCAAGTACCGAGATTCCAAACAATTTTTTCAGTGGCTTTAGATGTGTCTGACAAGTGGTGAGTCACCATCATTGTAAAACAACCAATTGCTGCACTAATTACTGCAGCAGCGGCGGGTCCGGAAACACTAGGTGCTGTTTCTGCTCCTTCGGCTAAACCGCTGGGAAAGTGTTTTAATTGCCTCCAAAATTTCCCGTATAAAGGTTCATTGTCCGGATAATCTTGGCGGGATAATTGTCGATTCATTGCAAAAAAATCCTAATTTTTGTAATTGGTAATTAGATCTTGCTAAATATAGTTGACTAACCTAAATATTAGCTACAATGCCTGAATTTTAGCAACGCCAAGCCCGCTTACCATGCCGCCCATTGCAAAAAACATGATGGCCATCAAAGCCACGGAAGTAGCTGTTAAAACCGGGCGATTTTTTTTCTCTAAAATTGCGTCGCCATAGTTCCACAAAATCCACGCACAAGCTACTGTTAATGGGAATGTAAACAGTACGCTAAATTCGTGATATTCCATCAAAACATACTGCCCTAAAGGTGAGTTTTCTTTAAGCAAAGCCCTAGCTCCGCCGAAATTTATGCCGGCTCGATAACGCATATAAGCCCAGTTACCAGTAGCAATCGCCAAAAAACTCAAAAGAGTTGACCAAAAGGCTAAAGTACGCATTTGTGGCAAGATTTTACCGGCACCTCGCAGCAAGGGAAAAGCCAAGTGTCCCGTATAAACCATTACCAGTAATGCCAACATTGCACCCATGCCGTGAATGGTTCCCATCCACCGCTGCCAAGGGCTCGGATGCAGTAGGTTAACTAAAGGTAAAAACAGAAATAAACCAGCGGATAAAAAGCTAAGTCCGTAGACAGACACTTGAGCGATATCTAACTGTTTGGGAAATTCAGATGGAACTAAATCGGTAGTTGAGTCTTGGGTTGAGTGCTGCACCGCTGGCAAACCTCCTGTTGGTTGTGCGGAAAATTACTTGAGAATAAGCGCATTAGTATTTTGAGTTTCTTGATAATGCAGCTCGTGCGGGCAAAGCCGATCGCACTTTGGCGCGAGTGGCAACTGCAAACCTACTGCTAACTACATGAACTAGCAATAATTCGGACTTTTTAGTTTCTATAACACGCAATACTTTGGCTGTGACTAGCTCTCTGCTAATTTCACTGTTGCGGTAGTCAAAAACTTAATGCTATTTATTCTCAAGAGTTGACAATAAAACCAATGAGAGATTTTCAGTGTATTCTTTATATTTTTTTAATATTCTTGTTTGAGCTTGACGGTGAATACAATTTTGGAGTTGAATCTGTAAACAAATATTGATAATTCTTATCAAAAAGCTTCAATGTGAGGGTGGTCGGTAAAATATCCGAATAATTCTTCAGGATTATTTAATGTAAAATTTCTGCTGCTCAAAATTCAGCCCCTGAGGCGCTAATCTATATCGAATAAGCGATCGCCCGCCACCAATCCCCCGATCGCTCGATCGCACCAATGCCCCCAGAGGGGATGGTAAATTTTTGTAAAAAATAGTTGACTAAAGGGCTGGAACTTCTCTCATTTGGGATACATGAATGCACATACCTGATGGTTTTCTTTCACCGCCAGTAGCCATTGCCACCGGCATAGCAAGTGCAGCAGTAATTGCAGTTGCCCTGAATCGAACCCGCGCGAGTCTTGGACTCCGACAAGCGCCAATCATGGGCTTAACCACAGCTTTCGTGTTTGCAGCCCAGATGATCAACTTTCCCGTAGCCGGCGGTACCAGCGGGCACTTGTTGGGAGGGGCGCTGGCATCCGTCGTTTTGGGGAGCCCTTGGGCGGCAACTTTGGCAATGAGCACGGTTTTTATAATTCAGAGCGTCTTGTTTGCCGACGGGGGCATCACCGCCCTGGGAGCCAATATTTTTAACATGGGGCTAGTTGGCATTTGGGTGGGCTGGTGGCTGTTGCAGCCGTTGCAGCAACTCTTGGGAGGTTCCCGAAATCGTTTGCCCCTAGCCGCCGGTCTCGCCGCCGGCCTCAGCGTCGTTGCTGCTTCTATTTGTGTGGCGATCGAACTCGCAATTTCTGGTACAGTAGCGCTCAATATTGCATTGCCAGCAATGGTAGGCGTACATATTTTAATTGGGATTGGCGAAGGGGTAATTACAGGCGGCGTTTTAACTTATCTCGTCAAAGTGCGGCCGGATTTACTGCCGGGAGAACAGCCGCAATTGCAGAAATGGGTAGTGCCTGTAATCGGAGTTTTATTAATTTCGGGGGTGCTGTCGCTGTTTGCTTCAAGTTGGCCTGACGGGTTAGAAGCGGTAGCCGAAAAACACGGCTTTAAAGATAAAGAAGCTGTGGCGATCGAAAATCCTACTCCTTTAGCAGATTACACAGTTAAAGGATTAGAAGAACAGCCTATTGGTACTAGCATTGCTGGACTTTTGGGGTCTGCCTTCAGCTTCGGCGCGGCCTTTGGTATTGCTCAGTTGGTGGTGGTCAAACCTAAAGATGGCTAAACTCTCTATACCTTTTCGATTGCGCCTGTCTTTGACAATTGTCATCGGCATTGGTTTTATGAAGACTGGCGCTTGGCTGTGGCTGGGAATTTATGGGGCGATCGCACTTTTTTGGTCTTTTTGGCTCAGGGCTCCGGTGCGAACCCTAGCGCAACTTTTGGGAGCAGAATTGCTTTTTCTCTCCTTATTAGTGCTGCCCCAAGGTTGGGAACGTGCCAGTTTTCTGTTGCTGCGTTCCCTAATTTGCCTGCTAATTATGAACAGTTTTCTGCTAACTTTGCCACCCCACAGTTTGGGAATCGCCCTCAAAGGATTACCCCTACCAGCAGGTTTGCAAGAGATTGTTCTTTTAACGGGACAATACTTAGAAATCCTGCTGACCGAAGTCAACCGCATGAAAATATCTGCCCAACTCCGAGGCTTGTCCGGCGCCGGAGGATGGCTGCGTTACGCCAGTGCTTCCATGATCGGGGCCCTCTATTTGCGAAGTCTCGATCGGGCAGAAAGAGTACACGCAGCCATGCTAATTCGGGGATATCAAGGAAGTTTGCCTGCCGACTCTAAATCGACACCTAAAGAGCGACTCTGGCTGACAATAACTATGTTAATGGCTGCCGGATTAACCATAGCTTCTTATGGTAATTTCTAAGTGGTTATTGGTTATTGGTTGTGGTAAATTTGAGGCTCACAAATAACTCATAACAAATGACTTCCGATCCCAAATTTCTCCTAAGATGATAGCGCTGCTCTCCCTACCCTGATTTGTCCTAACTTATTTGGGGAGTGGTATAGTTTGATTGGGAGTTTTTTACCGCAGATATCAGCGGATGAACACGGATGAACGCTGATGCAATTTCTGAAGTGTTTATCTCTGTTTATCTGCGGTAAAAAAACTTTCATATTGTTTCCTATTGATTCTGAATCAATAATTCTACGTTACCGTCAATAACTGCTCGGCCGTAAAAAAGAAGGATTACCTATTGACTTCGCTGGCTTTTGTGTGGTATATTTTAGATAATGGGAGTGGTGGCAAAAACTAAAAAAATGTCACCATTCCCATTATTTAATGGTACTTGATTAAATGCTGAGAGTCAAGGGTTTAACCCTAAAAAAAATGGCTCTTTTTTTGATTTTAATCAAGTAAAATTACGAGAGCAATCGGCTGGGCAGTAGCGTAGCGTCCGATCGACCGGCGAAGGAATTTATTCGCGGTCGCAATTCTTCAATAATCTCAAATCTCAAATCTCAAATCGGATGACTAATCTCCAATCAGTGCCAACAATCGAAGTGCAAGACTTAGTATTCGGCTATCCGCAGCAACAACCTGTATTGGCAGGAATTTCTTTTACTTTGCAACCGGGAGAAAGAGTTGCTCTACTCGGGCTGACAGGCGCTGGTAAAAGCACTTTGCTCGAAAACTTAATCGGATTAAAAATGCCTCAATCCGGCGAGATTAGAGTGCAGGGAAAAAAGCTGGAACCGGCGACTTTATCCCAGGCGCGCAGGCTGATTGGATTTTGCTTTCAAGATGCTAACGACCAGCTATTTATGCCGACTATTTTGGAGGATGTAATGTTCGGGCCGCGCAATTATGGGGTGCCGGCGGGAGTTGCGCGCGATCGAGCTTTATCCCTATTAGACGAATTCGGTTTAGTAGAATTTGCCAACCGTTCGGCCCACGAACTTTCGGGAGGTCAAAGAAGGTTAGCAGCTTTGGCAGCAATTTTAGCTTTAGAGCCGGCAATTTTAATCTTAGATGAGCCGACTAACGGACTCGATCCCTCGTGGCGGCGTCACTTGGCGTCAGTTTTGTCCCAATTGCCGATCGAGGTAATTTTGATTGCGTCCCACAATTTGAATTGGATCGGGAAAACGACTCAAAGGGCGTTAGTTTTGGCGGATGGGCAGATTCAGGTCGATCGGCAAACTGAAGATTTGCTGAAAGATAAATCGACTCTTGAATATTACAATTTGCCGCCCGATTGGTAATTAGTCATTAATCATTGGTAATTAGTGATTAGTCCAGTTTGTACGGTGTGCTGTAAGCACAGGTTGAGTTTGTAGCAATAGGGTTGACTTAACGCTTTTTGACGAATTTACGCTCCGCTTTTATAGGCAATACAGGCATTTTTCCCCAATCAGATTGTTCTTAAGTCAACTGTATTGGAGTTTGTCGGACACTCCATACCCTACAAACTCAACTTCCTTCTTCCTTCTTCCTTCTTTTTAGCCGCTCGCGCAGCCTTTATAGCCAGGGAAAATGCCTCTTATTGAACGCTGTTCATAAGTCAATACGGTTAACTTAACGCTTTTTGACGAATGTAATCTCAGGATTTTATAGGCAATACAGGCATTTCTTGAAAGTCAGATTATTCTTAAATCAACTGTATTGCAATATACCATATTCTGTTAACATGAAATTTAGATGCGTTCGCCCTAGTCTCAGGCCAACCTACTCCCTGTCGAGACGGGCGCGAGATTTGCCAGCGGAGGACAAACAGTATTAGAAGCGAGCCGATGACAGCCACTGACGATATGATTCCGCAGCAGTTCTACCATGGCACACGGGCTGACCTGAAGCCGGGAGACCTAATCGTTCCCGGCTACAACTCTAACTACCGAAAATTCTGGGGTCAGAGCCTCGCCCATAAGCGGGCGACTTTATCAAACGGCAACACGAAAGATAGAAAACAATATATAATGTAGTTAGGGGGTGATAAAAGTGTTTAACCTGACTTACGAATTTAAACTGAAACCAACACAAAGCCAGTCAGCATTATTTGAAGAATGGTTATAAACTCATAGGCGAGTTTATAACTATGCTTTAGCTGAACGGAAAGATTGGTATAAGTCTCGTAGTTGTCAGGTTAATGCTTGTTCACTTAAACATGAATACATAATTCCTGCTGATGCACCACGTCCAACATTTGCTAGCCAGTGCAAGTCTTTAACTGCTGTACGTAAAGACAATGAGTATTTAAAACGTGTTAATGCTCAGTCCTTGCAGCAAACACTTAAACGGCTTGAGAAGGCTTTTGTGTCAATGTGGGAGCAGAATCATGGATTTCCCAGATTTAAAAATCCTGGGCAGATGAGGTCTTTCTCTTTCCCACAGTTAGGACAAAACCCGTTATCTAATGGCGTGGTGAAATTACCTGTTATTGGCGCAGTTAAAGTGCGCCAGTCGCGGGATATTCCTGGTGGTGGAATAATTAAACAGGCGCGTGTAGTTAAGCGTGTTTCTGGATGGTATGTTATGCTCACAATTCAGTGGGATGTAGATATACCAATGGTTATGCCACACGGGGGCGCAGTAGGGATAGATGTAGGATTAACAAGTTTTGTCGCAACTTCTAATGGACTTTTGATTAAGCGTCCGAGGTTTTTTATAGATGCCGAACGCAAGCTTAAATTGCTGCAACAGCGCGTCAGCAGAAAACGATTAGGCTCGAACAATTGGAAGAAAGCCCAAAGGAAAGTTGCTCTGTTACATGAGTACGTCGCTAACGGTCGTAAAGACTGGCATCGGAACCTATCTCATCAACTTTGTGACAATGTGGGGATGATTTTTGTTGAGGACTTAAACCTCGTTGGGTTATCTCGAGGAATGCTAGGTAAGCATTGTTTAGATGCTGGATTTGGTCAGTTCTTCAACATCCTCAATCAAACTTGTTTCAAGCGCGATGTCTATTTCCAAAAAGTAGATAGCCGTAAGACAAGCCAAATTTGTCCCAGTTGTGGTGTTGTGACAGGTAAGAAAGAGCTTTCAGAACGTACTCATGTTTGTTCAGATTGTGGCTATACGACTGATAGGGATGTAGCAGCCGCACAAGTAGTTCTTATCAGAGGACTTGCAGCCGTAGGGCATACCGCCTGTGATGCTTGCCTGCAAGTAAATTCGTTGGAATCCCTGTGACGCAAGAATCCTCATGCCTTTAGGCCCAGGAGTGTCAAATGGTGGAACCGACCGGCCCGATTATGGATGACCCCAATCTGACGGACAAGAAATACCCGGGTAATCCAACGAAGTCATACCGGTCCCGGGAGCCGCTGCGCGTCACGGGCGAGGTCACGGATTGGCAGGGGCACTCGCCCGAAGCGCTCAAGGCTATTAAGGACAACATTGAGCGACTTAGGCAACTTGGTGTTGAGGCAATTGAGGACTGAGTTACTCCCGGCATCCTCGGGCAGTCGATGATGCGCTCGCCCTTCCTTTCCCTTCCTTCTGCTATGGCTGTAATTAAAGCTGGAATTTGCTAACAGTCTCGTTGTACAGATGAATAGCTAAATCACGAAGAATTTGTTCATTTTGAAAATCACTTCCTAACTTGTGTTTCGCCGTTTGAACACAGATTTTCATCAACTCGGATGAACTTTCGATGTGAATTGCGATCGCCCTTTGCTTTTGTTCAAACCAGACCTCGATTTCCGCCAGCCTTTTGACCGATTGATAATTCGCAGATAGCTCTAAATTTGCCGCCATTCTTTCCTGCTTTCTCCTTTGCACTTCCTCGGAAAAGCCTGCTGCAATTATCCCCGCAGGTAACGCAAAAATGCCGATTCCTAAAAATGCTAATATTGCTCCTAAAAATCTGCCTAAAGGAGTGATGGGATAAATATCCCCGTAACCAACAGTAGTTAATGTGATAACTCCCCACCACATTGCATCGGGGATGCTCCCAAAAGATTCTGGATGCGCCTCGTGTTCCACAAAATACATGATGCTAGAGGCAAATATTAACAGAATAAAAACGGCAAATTCAGTGGCGATTAAATCCTATTTTTTAGCGTACAATACTGCTCCCAGAGTTTGGACTGACTCTGAATAACGGCTCATTTTTAGCAAGCGCAACAAGCGCAGGATGCGAATTAAATTAACGTATTTTAAATTAGGAAATAATACCAAGGAGTAAAAAGGTAAGATTGATATTAAATCAATCAGACTTAGCGGTGTCAGACCGTATCTCAATCTTCCCCAAAGCGGGTGGCTGTATCTGCAATCGACTGTACACACCCACAGCCTCAAAACATATTCTATTGTAAATACTAAGGATGAAACAATTTCGATGTTTTCCAAAAGCGATTGGTGTTCGTGCGACCAGGCGGGCGAAGTAGAAGCAATAAAAGCTCCGACGTTTATCAAAATCAAACCTGTAATAACAATGTCATCGGCTAAAGTGTATAAATTGCTGCTTGCTGAGGATTATAATATTTCATGTATTATATTTTGGAGTTGTTTACGCATTTGAGTTTCTCCTAAAAAGTTAGCAATTAACGATCGCGCTTTACTACGGTCTAAGCAATTATATTCAAAAAATTAAGCAGGACTTGCCCTAGGGCTAAAAATTTGGTGTCTTCAGAGATGCTATCGTTGCGAAACTCAATATTTCTCAGGGAAACTGGGTTGTTTGGGGCAAGGGGGTTTTAGTAAAATTTAGAGTTAATCTGGAAAGAATTCCCAACTATTACTGGATTTGCAGGCAAAAATCATGAAGGTAGCCGTATTTAATACCAAATCCTACGATCGCACTTTTCTGACAGCAGCCAATGTCGGCGGTCAACACGAGTTGGTTTTTTTTGAACCGCATTTGACCCTGGAAACCAGCGTTTTGGCTGCTGGATTTCCGGCCGTCTGCGCCTTCGTGAACGACTGCTTGGACGCGAAAACCCTCGGGGCGATCGCTGAAAAAGGCGTCCGCTTGCTAGCCCTGAGATCGGCCGGATTCAATCACGTGGATTTAGCAGCAGCGAAGGATTTAGGCTTAACTCTCCTCCGAGTTCCTGCTTATTCTCCCTACGCCGTCGCGGAACACGCAGTCGCTATGATGTTGTCCCTCAACCGCAAAATCCACCGCGCCTACAACCGCGTCCGCGAAGGCAATTTCGCCCTAGACGGCTTGTTGGGTTTTGACCTCCAGGGGAAAACGGTGGGAATCGTCGGGACTGGCAGAATTGGCGCAATTACTGCCCAAATTCTGCACGGCTTCGGGTGTCGCCTGCTGGGATACGATGTTTTCCAAAACCCAGATTGCCTCGCCCTAGGCATGGAATACGTGGCACTCCCGGAAATGTTCGCCGCCTGTGATATTGTCAGCCTTCACTGTCCGCTGATACCGGAAACTTACCATTTGATCGGTGCAGAGGCGATCGAGCAAATGAAACCGGGGATGATGCTGATCAATACCAGTCGCGGTCAGTTGATTGACACTAAAGCTGTTACCAAAGCACTGAAGTCTGGTGTAATTGGCTACCTGGGCTTAGATGTTTACGAACAAGAGACGGATCTGTTTTTTGAGGATTTGTCAAATCACGTGATTCAAGACGACGTATTTCAGCGCTTGCTGACTTTCCCCAACGTCCTGATTACCGGACATCAAGCTTTCTTTACCGAGGAAGCTTTGAAAAATATCGCTGAAACCACGATCGGCAATATCACGGACTTTGAACAAGGACGCCCTTGTCCGAATCAAATCGACCTCGCTCAAGTGAAAAAATGAGTCAAAAGACCGGTTTGCCAACGAGGGAAATTGTTTACAATCAAGTATTATCCTTATTTTTGCTTGCAATTTGTCAAGTTCTGCCTTAGTCTCATCAATTAGCCCCGGCAGCACGAATGCTGTGCTAATTGCCGGAGAATTATACTGGCAGCAACTCAAAGCCTGCAATTGTACTTGACACCGGAGGAAGTATCAAATGACACAAGCTAACTTTTCTGACGAGGCACAAACAGTCACTGAAGTCGTCACAGTAGACCTGGTGCCTGACCAACCGGGAGTCATGACTACAGTGACAACCGCAGAAACACCGACGAGCCAGTTCCAAGATATTAAAGACCAAGTTCTGACAATTTTGTCGGAACTTCCAACCTATCTCTCCAATTTTTTTGCTGACTACCAAAAGCCCCTCATAACTGTTGGTTTAATTCTGGCAGGCGGTATTAGTATTAAGGTAATGCTGGGAGTTTTAGGTGCTATTAATGATGTCCCTTTGGTAGCTCCCGTTTTTGAGTTGATTGGGATGGGATATACGGGTTGGTTTGTTTACCGCTATCTGCTCAAGGCTTCTAACCGCCAAGAGTTGTTAACGGAAATTGATTCTTTAAAAGAACAAGTGGTAGGTAAAGGTTCTTAAACGGATGTTGAAGGAAGAATGAAGAGGGAAGAGGGAAGAAGGAAGAAGGAAGAAGAAAGAATGAATAAAGAAGATTTTCCCACTCTCCCCTCTCCCAATCTCGCACTCCTAGCTCTCCGAATCTCCCGCTCTCCGGCTCTGGCGCTCTCAATTTGGATGGCAAACTTGTTGCAAAGTGGCGGTAAAGTCGGGGTAGGAAATGGCAGCAGCTTCCGCCCGGTGAATGTTAGTAATACCTGTGGCGTTGAGGGCTGCGATCGCCAAACTCATCGCTATTCTGTGGTCTGTGTAGCTGTCAACATCCGCGCCGGTCAAAGGAGTTCCCCCGGTAATTTCTAAACCGTCTGGTAACTCGGAAATTTTTGCTCCCATGCGGTTGAGTTCGGCAGCAGTCACGGCCAGCCGATCGCTCTCTTTGACTCGCAACTCGGCCGCATCTCGAATTATTGTAGTACCCGATGCAAAGATTGCCGCTACGGCCAAAATCGGGATTTCGTCAATCAGCCGGGGAATTAAGTCGCCAGCAATGGTGCATCCCCGCAATTGGCCGTTTCGGCGAACCAAAATATCCGCTACCGGTTCCCCAGCGGCCTCTCGCTGATTTTGCAGTTCAATATCGGCCCCCATCATCTCCAAAGCTTCCAAAATCCCTGTACGAGTTGGGTTGACGCCGACATTTTCGACTACGAGCTCGGAACCCGGGACAATGGCCCCAGCAACTAGCCAAAAAGCCGCCGAACTAATATCCCCCGGTACAATCACATTCTGCCCTTGCAGTTGTGTCGGGCCAGTGACTGTCACGCTACAAGTTTCTGGATCGACGCTCAATTGGGCTCCAAACGCTCGCAGCATTCGCTCGCTGTGATCCCGCGACAGGGCCGGTTCTGTGACTGTAGTTTCTCCGCTTGCCATCAAACCGGCGAGCAAAATGCAAGATTTAACTTGAGCCGAGGCGATCGGAGAATGGTAGTGAATCGGTTTTAACTGCTGTCCGAGTATCGCTAAAGGAGCTAAAGAATTGCTGTTTCGACCCCAAATTTGCGCTCCCATTTGTTGCAGCGGTTTAATGACGCGCGACATCGGGCGCGATCGCAAAGAACTGTCACCCGTTACCGCAAAAAAACGCCCCGGATGAGAGGCTAAAATTCCCAACATTAGCCGCATCGTCGTGCCGGAATTACCCGCGTCCAAGACTTCGACAGGCTCCTGTAATTGGCCAATTCCGACGCCCTCGACTGTCACCCGTTCCGCGTTGAGTTCAGAAACTTTGGCTCCCAAGAGCGAGAAACATTTAGCCGTGCTGCGGGGGTCTTCTCCTAGGAGTAGTCCCTCAATAGTAGTTTCACCTTGGGCGATCGCACCCAACATCAAAGCTCGGTGAGAAATCGACTTATCGCCGGGAACTCGAATCCTCCCGACCAGCGACAAGCCCGAGGCAGGTTTTTGAATGCTTAAAGTTTGAGTTTTGTCAAGAAGCGAAGTAGTTATAATGTCAGCTTGCATTGAGATAAACTAGGATGGGATGGCGTTAGCTATCCTACCTTTTTCCCAGTCCTAAGTCAGTCGTCGAATGGTATGCCTGCAGGTTTTTTGCCAATGTGTCCGGTTAACTCCAAGGCTGATTAAACTCGCCGGGACAGTGCGCTGTCAGTTGTCAGCGACAAGAAAGAGCGGGCGCAACTGCACGGATTTTACCTTAATTTCACAAATAATTCGCGATCGCACTTGCGACCTCCGAAAACCAGTTTCTTCGTATATTTATCATTAGTAAATGCAAAATTTCGTAGAAACCTGGTTTCTAGCCCCCATAGGGGCCCTGACAAATACTATCTGTCTATCTGCCCAGATTTCAGGTTCTGCTCTCAGTTATCGACGAGATGATGGAATTTTGACTGAACAATTTTAGATTTTCGATTGCGAGTTGTAGAGTTTTCATTTTTTTAAGCAAAAGCTCCGGAATTTGGAACCCAGCCCATCTAAAATCTCAAGTCTAAAATCTCAAATCTCAAACTGCCCGATCCACAACAACCCCTACACTTTTATTTATGCTGACCCATCACCGCAAGCCTGTAAGTTTATCGCTGGTATCCACAGATTTACCTTTGTGGTCTGTCGTTGAAACCGCTGGTACGCTTTATCAAAAAGACCGGGATCGCTTTCACTTGTTGTTGCACGAACCAGCAATAATAGATCGCCAATTTTCCGAGGGTTCCGACGAATCTGGCGAGCAAGTTACCATCTTACCCCCAACTACAAAACCCCGGTTGCTCTGGCTAGAAGTTTCACCCTATCGAGTCATTATGACCATGCAAGGAAACGGGAAATACAGTTACCGCCACTGCTGGGAACGAGAAATGTACGGGCTGAGCCGTTATTGGCTTCAGGGCGAATCGCTGGCGACTCCGGAACAGTTGCGACTCCGTAACTTCACTCGCAACTTGACGCTGACAGGAAAGCCGGAACCGGAACACCTGCGGTTAGAATATGAGTTGTGGTCGGACAAAGTGCAACTCGGTCGCTATATTTTGAATCTAGAAATTCATCACTAAAATAGGGGATGGGTAATTGGGCATCGGTAATTGGGAATGGCTAATTAGGAAGGGCTAATTGGGAATTAGTAGATGCCCGGTGAAGGATCCGCCTTCCCAAACTCATGCACTGCGCAGCCTTGGGTGCGGCTCGCGTTGCAATCTCAAAACTCAAAACTATTAGGCTTTAGGAACGGCTCTTACAATAATTAATCAGTTTGTCAGTCAAAGCGTCTTGATTTTCCGCGGCTTGATTCGCCTGCTGTCCGGCTCGGATAATATCTGCTTGAGCTGTTTGGATTTGCCCTCGACCTTCTATACTTGTAGAAGCCCGATTTCCTGCCTCAAGAGTTCGGCCTATGTTGCCGAGTGCTTGACCCATTTGCTGGAAGGATTTAACCGACTCACCCTGAATTTCTTTGAGGGTTTTATCTGTTATTCGCAGAGCCTCAAGTTGTTTGGCTGTTTGGTTCAAGTCTTTAGCTAAGTTCTTGGTAGTTGCAGCATCGTTGCGGTCTTTCTTAACATCAATGAGAGCGTTCCCTTTGGTGATAATTGCAGTAAATTTAGTACACTGGACAGCTCGGCTATTGCTGCGGCTGCAACTAATCGTCAGCGTACAGCAAGCAACAACTATCAGCAGGATGGCAATCTGTTTGCGAAAAAAGTACATGAACCCTCGGTTGCAAAAAAAAGTAGATTCGGGGATTTTGTAGTAGAGTGCGTGAGCGATTAGCCGATCGATATATCGACAGTCGAAAAACTTTCGCGCCATTGAGACACGCTCTACTAAGCTAAACTACGTACCTGTTTGGGAACTATGGTCAAAAACAGCAATAACCTAAAGAAGGGAAGCATTTGGGGATATCTTACCCTGCTTTTGCCTATTTCCTTGACGGCGGTTGCCAGTTTCGAGTCGGGAAAGATGTTTTGGGCGATCGCCACCACAGCGGGCATTGCTTGGGCTTGCAGGCTCTATCAGCAGCAGCAAAAAAATAAAATCGCTCATTTAGACTCGGTTTTCTACAAGTTGATCAAGGAAAATCAAGGGCGAGTGACGGCTTTGGATTTGGCGATGAATGCGAAACTCCCCGGAGAAAAGGTTCAAGAGTATCTCGACGAACGAGCCTCTGAGTTTGCCGCGGATTTTGAAGTAACGGAACAAGGGGGAATTTTGTATTATTTTCAAATAGCTCCCACTGTCAATCAAAGCGAAACACCTAATGCGGCAATAGCTGTTCAAGAGCCTCCCATAAATCGGGAAAAAACACAAGATAAAAAACCCAATTTATTCCCCATTGCTCAAACCCAGACTCCTAAAAAACCCAAAATCTCTTTTACTCAGACGGAACTCTCCCGCAGGTTCAAAGTTCACGCAAGTACGATCGGCAAGTGGAAAGTTAAGCCGGAGTTTGCTCAGTGGAGCCGCGAAAAAGACCCGGAAGCGATCGCCTGGGAATATTCTACAGAAAACAAGCGATTTTATCCCAAAGATTGAGTTCCTCTGGTATTCGTCAAAATATACCAAGAAACCGGTTTATACGACGCTCTGCGGTTGCTAAGGAAGACTTCCCAAAAAAACCGGGTTTCTGAGATTTGAGCGCGTCCTGGACTAATTTTACTGCGGTTGACCGAAAGCATCCAGGATACAAGCCCCCGGATTCATTCCGAAAGCAGACTCAGGACCGGTGAAATAAAAAACCTGTATCCGATGAAACTTGCCTAACGTATTTCTCCGTGGGGTCAATGCTTCAAATCTAAAATCTAAAATCTAAAATCTAAAATCTAAAATCGATTGACCGATCGACCTCTTTAGGTTATTTTAAGTAAAATCGTGTTTTGTTGAGTTTGCCAAATAAAAATCGGTAAATTCGATCGTCATATCTGTTTCTTTTTTTTCCTATGTCCAAAACAACCTTGCGAGTAGTCGCCCGCCTTGCTGCCTTTCCCGACAAAGTAGCAGAACTTAAATCTCTTCTGCTGAGCATTATAGAACCAACTCGCAAAGAAAAAGGCTGCATCACATACGAACTCCTGCAAAATCAAGCCGATCCCACAGATTTTACGTTTGTTGAAGAGTGGGAAAGTGTAGCTTTGCTCGAACAACATCTCGGTTCAACTCACATTCAAGACGCCGTGAAGAAATTAGACGGTTTGGCCGTTGGACCTCCAGATATTCGCCGCTATGAATTGCTAGCTTAATCGGGTTTTTATAGCAATTTTATTAATGTGTGTGAAATAGCTTGGACCCCCTAGCCAGCCTTATAGCAATCCTAAATCATTTGTGAATTTATTACTCCCTCCCTGCGGGTTCGCGGAGGGTTGGGGTGGGTAAAAAAATGACGACTCCTGCAAGGATTGCTATAGTAAGGGGGGACAATAGTTCATTTTAATAAATTGAAGCGCAGCTAAAAAATATTATGACAGTAGCAACAATAAAACAGTTATTTATTTATCCAATTAAAGGGCTGACACCGCAAGAAATGTCGGAGTTGGCTTTAACAGCAGGACACGGAATTAAGGGCGATCGAGCTTTTGCCTTAATGTTTGCAGATAATCTGGAAGCTGCTAAGATGCCCGCCCAAAATATGCCTTGGATGAGCAAGAAACATTTTGCCGTTCAAAACGATTGGCCTCTGTTAGCAGCTTTAGAATGTCATTATCAACCGGAAACGGCCGTTTTAACAGTCCAGCGTGAAGGAGTTGCAGTGTTATCCGCAGAAACGAACACAGCAGCGGGGCGCGATCGCATCGGCACTTTTTTCACAGAATATCTGGCAGCAATTGAACCCACAAAAGAAGCGAGACACGCGCAATTTGCACCTTTGCACTTAGTCGGCGACAGCAGCGGCGAAACTCGTTATCCCGATCGAGAACCCGTACACATTTCTTTACTCAGTCAAGCCACATTAGACGAATTAACAGAAATTGCTGTTCAAAACATTGACGTGCGCCGATTTCGCCCGAACATTGTGCTAGAAGGTATGGCAGCTTGGTCAGAATTTGAGTTGATCGGAAAACAGTTTCAATTAGGCACGGCGCGCATAGAAGTTACAGCACGAATCGGGCGCTGTGTCAATATAGAAGTGAATCCAGAAACGGGCGATCGGGATATTTCCCTACTCAGTTTACTCCAACAGGAATTCGGTCACGCACAAACTGGAGTTTTAGCCAAAATTATCAACAGCGGCACAGTTAAACTCGGCGATGTTTTGACTGCTGTAAAATAGTAGGATTTACGGGCGGGCTCTCCTGCCCACCCCACAAGAAAACTCATTCTTTGTGGAACAGGCATCTTGCCTGTTCATGAGAATATATTGCCTGTACATGAGAATGGTGCAAGATGTGAGATGCACCCTACAAGTCAATAGTCTCTTAATCAAAAGCAACCTTAAGATTGTGAATGCTGGCTAACTTCTTCTACTGATAAACCGAGTGCTTCTGCCACTTGCTGTGTATTCAATCCCATTGCCAACAACCGAGGGATGGCATCCCGCCGCGCTTGGGCTTCTGCACTCAAAGCCTGCTCTGCTAAGGAAGCTCGTTGCTGTTCGACAGCAGCCCGTTCTGTACCTGTCAGCAGCAAATTGCCCTCGCTGTCCCACCACCGCAGCCACAGCATTGTCTGGTTTTGATAACTGCCTTGCCACAGTCCTAATTCTACGCCCATTGGCGCGATCGGATAATGACCGCGATCGTTCGGAAGCAACTGCTGGTAAAACCCATTGTTAAGGTTGTAAACCTCCAGTCTGCCACTATTGATCTCATAAATGCCATAAAACGGAATCCGCATGATCCGCTCATATACCCAAAACTTCCCAGGCCTTTGTGCCGGTCCAACTTCCGAGTACGATAGTGGGGTTGTGTCCCGCTCTTCTGAACCATCTCCCGATGCGAACTCCAAAGCAATCATCGGAGCCATGAATTCCCGCCACAGCACGTAAGAGCGACGAATCTGATTGCCTAATGTTGGTGGCACGTTCGGCACGTAAAACCAGTCTGGAGCTTCTGCTCCCTTTTCAAGCGGGTCAGTTTCTCGCCAGTAGATGCCACAGTCTTGCCCTATAGCATATTGCCCATCGGGATGAAGCCCTTGCAATACCGAGCCAATAGAATCAGTCAAAATAATACTCTGCGGATGCTCCTGAAAATTCTTGACGAAAGTACCGTCTTCCTCTGGCAGTTGAGTGTGGTCGGGGAAGGGAGAGGGAAGGACAATCTTTTCGGTTGCCGGGGTCATGCTACCTCTCAAGTATTGCAGCTTACCTGAATATCTTAACTCATCCTTCTTCTCGCACCCTCACCTTATTACCAATCAACTTCAGAAAACTCGCTCCAAAATGTTGAATCTCCAAAAAATTAGCATAAGCAGGAGTTGATTTGTAAACTCTAAAAGTCCGCATAATTCCTAAAGTCGCCGCACTTTCCAGCGGACCGATAAAGCTAGTATCTCTGTTCAAAAAATGAGACTGCTTAGCCCAGTGTGCCATCTGTTCCGCATTCAAAAAATAGCAGCCGGAATGAGGATTCAAAGTGCGCTCAAAAGCGATTGTTTGTTCCATAATTTTCCCCATTAACTGTCGCTGCTCGTCTACATTTTGAAACTGAGCAGTCGCTGAGTCTGCTAAATCTCCATCAACATATGCTTTAAAAACAGCGCCTTGAGGCGATATTTCATAGCGATTAGGTTGCAGCAAATTCCCATTTCCTGCGTGATGCGTAAACCACTTTAATTTCCTAAAAAACCACGGGTCGTGCAGAACTAAATCATCTTCCAAATAACAGAAATAATCGTATTTGTTAAGACACGCTCGCAAAACTGCTTGACATTCAAACCCCAACAGCAGCGGTTCGCATTTTGTAGGGTGGTGCATAAAACATCTGGGCTGCACTGGGAGTTGAGGCAACAGATGATAACCTTGAGTAGTGCAAACAACAATGTCAATTTCGTGCTGTTGAGATTGATTGGCTGGGATAGTTGCACATTCGCGAATGTCAATCATGGACTGAGATTTGCCGTACAAAGCTTGCAGCGATGTCACGCAAGCGGTTAAAGCATTTAGTCGCGGTTGCGGATCATTTCGCTGGGAAGCGTGTTTCCCGTCGCCGCTGGGATTGTAAAAGTGAGCAATAGTGAATAGAATTCGCATTGGTGTGGAGTAACAATTAAAAATTAAACAATAAAACAGAAAGAGCGCACCATAACGCCTATAAATCTTACCGCATTTAGTCAGCAAATAACTCCGGCAGGCGATCGCGCAACTCAGCATTTAAACGTGGCAACTCGTCCCGCATTTGTAAGTACCAATCTCGCCGCTGTCGGTAGTGCCCGCACAGCAAGCGGTTGCCGCGCACCCATTCGTAAGCATTCGCGGCTATTTCCCGGCGCATAGAAGTGTCAGAAATCAGCGAATTCAGCTTCATTTCAAACTCGTTTTCATATCTATAAATCAATCCGGTTTCACCTTCGACAATCGAATGTTCGTACACGGTGGGACTTGCCAGCACCGCTACACCCCGCGCTGCACATTCAATAAATTTTAAGTCAGATTTCATTTCGTTAACCGGGTTGGAAACGAGCGGCAACAGAGCGATATCACAACTGTACATAATTTCTTGATACCGTTCGTAACTGCAAAAGGGTTCAAATTCTTTTTGTTGTATTTCTAAGGCTTCAAAAAATCTGCGGTCGTGGATTACTTTAACTCGAATGTGGTATTTGTGTGCAACTAAAACTCGATTTAGCGCTGCCATAATCGGCTGCCAATCTTTTTCGCGGTTGAGCGCACCAAAAAAGATTGTGACTGTATCTTCGGGCGGATAAATTCGCGGCGGAGGTAGATAAGCTAATTGATTGGGAAATACGGCCACATTGGGATTGTAGTGCCGCAAAATTTTGGCTAGCGGTTCTGTAGAAGTTTGAACGCAGTGACAGCCGCGATAGCTGAGGTAATTATTGTCTGCGTATTCGCGGCGGCGGACGGGATTATCGTCAATTTCAGCTACTATTAAATAGCCTTGTTGGAGCAGTTCTTTTAGTTTGGGAATATAGGCCGGATATTGCATGATTGTCCGCTGCCAGATGAAGACTTTTTCTTCTCCATACAGCGGCGGAATTAATTCTCCTGTTTTCACGCCGGATACCGTGCGGACACCGGGAATTGTGGCGCTAAATTTGTCCGGTTCCAAAACTCGCACGCGATCGCACCCTGTAGGAGCCATAATGATAGTCTGAACCAGCAGTCGGCGCGCAGGTAGGGTTGATTTGGTCGATCGCACGATATAATATTCAGCACCGGTTTCCGTAGCAAAACTGCTCGATGTGAGCTCTAAAGCCTTTACCATTGGATGCAGCAATTGCTGAAAGTGGACAAAATTTTCGGTTTGGTGTCCCTTTCCTTGAAATTCATAAACCTGCAATCCGGCTTGAGCAAATAGTGATTTAATACTTTCTAGAGTAAACCAGTGCTGCATCTTGCTGTCGGGATTTTCCCAATGTCCGCGCAGCAGATTGACAATTCGCCGCCAGTATTGAACATTGGGGATTCTGGCGAGAATTTGCCCCTCTGGATTCAGCAAAGCAGTGTACTGCTTGAGGATATCCCAAGGGTTTTTGAGGTAGGGTAGCAAGTCGCCAAAAACCAAACAATCGACGCTTCCTGGGGCGATGTCGAGACTTTCGATGGCAATCTCTTCAATATTGGCGAACGTCACCCAGTTTAGGCGATCGACTGCAATTTTAGCTTTTTCTCGATCGCATTCAATGCCAATATACTGACAATGGGGATTGATCAGCTTGTACTCTTGGCCCGTCGAGCCCGTACCGCAGCCAATTTCAACAATGACTTTAGCATCCGGCGGTAGCAGCTTCAAGAGGTCGTGGTTGACGCGATCGATCACTTTCTCTAAAATTCCTGATTAGTTTATCGTAAAATAAAACAGATCCGCCCATGCCAACAGACGACCAGCCGAAAGTTAGCATTGCGATGCCAGTATACAATGGCGATCGGCACATTTGTCAAGCACCAAATTTTCTGTTGCCAACTCTTTCTCTTCCCTCTCTTCTCTTCCTCTGCGTTCTCTGCGCCCTCTGCGGTTCACTTAATCTTATTCACCCATCCTGCAAGGATGGCTATATCTTAGCAAATATTGAGCAAAATTATAATTGATTCTCAACCCATACCCTCATTTAGCCCCATTGATGAGATTAATTAATTCTGCTTTTTCTCAAAAATCAACACAACAATTTGCTGAATACATTAGAAAATATGAACCCAAATCTAGGAATTAACATCGCCGGCTACATCAGGGGCGAATTTGGCATAGGAGAAGGTGTCCGAGCCAACATCAGAGCCACAGAAGCCGCCAACATTCCCTTCAATATCAACAATTTTACCCGCAGTCTCCACCGCAAACAAGACACCACCTATCAAAATTTTAGCCAAGACAATCCCCATCCCGTAAACTTAATTCAAGTCAACGCCGATGAAGTGGCAACCTTTATCAAACATACAGGTTCCAGCTATTTTGAAAACAAATACAATATCGGCTTTTGGGCCTGGGAACTTCCCGCATTTCCCCCAGCATGGCAGCCAGCATTTAATCATTTTCACGAAATATGGACTTATAGCAACTATTGCGCCGAGGCAATTTCCGCAGTCTCGCCAATTCCCGTTATCAAAATCATGCCCAGTATTGCTCTCCCCGCACCTTCCCTTAAAAGAGAAGCACTGAATTTACCTAAAGATAAATTTATTTTCTTGTTTGTATTCGACTTTTGCAGCCGCATCGAGCGCAAAAATCCTTTAGCTGCCATTCAAGCATTTAAACAAGCTTTTGGCGAAGATGACCGCCTATTGTTAATTCTCAAAACTTCCAACTCCGACAAAAATATTGAGCAGCAAAAATTGTTAAATTCTGCCCTAGAAAATTCTTCAAATATCAAACATCTAGACGGGTATTTGTCCAAAGATGAAATTAACGGTTTGCTGTACAATTGCGACTGTTATCTATCCCTGCACCGCTGCGAAGGATTTGGCTTAACAATGGGTGAAGCCATGTTTTACGGCAAACCCGTAATTGCCACCGGCTATTCATCAAATACAGAATTTATGAATGTCGGCAACAGCTATTTAGTCAAGTATAAGTTAATCCCAATTGAGAAAGATTGCGGACCTTACAAAAAAGGCAATGTTTGGGCCGAAGCGGATGTCGAACACGCTGCTGATTTAATGCGGTACGTCTTCAACAATTACCGGGAGGCCAAACAAATTGGAGCGAGGGCTGCTGAGGAAATTAAGACTTTACTCAACCCGCAAGTTACAGGAAATAAAATTAGAAAACGTCTCGAATATATTGCGGAGATTACGGATAACTTTCAAAGCATACCTCTGTCAGGAGCAGCCAAAGCGAACTCTGCCACAATTAGGGCTAACTTGCCACAATCAAAGCAACAAAGTCAATCAACAGGAGAACTGCCAAACGAGCAGCCGAAGGTTAGCATCTGCATTCCGACATACAACGGAGAAGCATTTATTGGGGAAGCAATCAAAAGTGCTTTGGCCCAAACCTACCCTAACATAGAACTGATTATATCCGACGACGGCTCCACAGACCGCACAATTGCGATCGCCCAATCATTCCAAGTACAAACCTCAGTCGATTTCCGCATCGTACTGCACCGCAACTACGGCTTATCACAAAACTGGAATTTCTGCATTTCCCAAGCAAAAGGTCAATACATTAAATTTCTCTTTCAAGACGACTTGCTCGCACCAGAATGTATTGAGAGAATGGTCGCAGTCGCCCAACAACACCCAGAAATAGGTATGGTTTTCTCCCCGCGCGGCATCACCATAGCTGAAGATGAATCTAACCCGATTTTGCGGAAAGCTTCCCAATCAATTAAAGATTTGCATAAAAGTTGGTCCAATTTAAAATCTATTCAGCCCGGAAAAGAGTTACTGGCAGATACTAACTGCTTGAGCAACCCCATAAACAAAATTGGCGAACCGAGTACCGTCTTAATTGCCGCCCGAGTCTTTACCGAAATAGGATTATTTGATTCGGGATTATCTCAGTATGTAGACTTAGATATGTGGTGGCGAATCATGGGGAATTATCACATCGGATTTGTAGACGAAAAACTGTCGTCACTGCGGATTCATCCCGAACAACAAACTTGGAAAAACTTCGCTGCTGGGGAAAATCATAAGGATGTAGTCAGATTTTACAATAAACTACTAAATAGTCCTGAGTACAGCTTTCTGAATCAACAAATTAAACAGACAATCCGCCAGAAATTGGCATTAAGAACCCAACCTAGTAAATCTGACTTGTCAGCACTGGTTGAGCAGTACAAAAAATCGCTATCAAACGAGTTTCTTCTCGCGCCACTGCGGCAATACCGCCAAGACATAGCTATAAATTGGCTGAATTTGCCAGCGGAAAAATTAGAAAGTGCTTACTCGCAAGAAGCGGGGAAAGCTCATAAATTGCTACTAGATAGCGGTCTCAAAAATGAAACTTTAACTGAGTCAGAACAAAGTTTTGTCCAGCAGTTATCCTCGAAACTTGCTGAAGCAGGGGAAATTGCTGATAAAATTCAATATCTCCTGGCAGCGATGCTGTACCGCGACGCTTATCAGTTGCAGCTTGAGTATAAAAATGCAGCGATTCCCCAGTGGTTTTTTGACGACTTTTTGAAATTCTTATTTCAGTCTCCCAGTTATTTTCAAGAAAAGTGGGAAGTTGAAATGTACTCTAAATATTTTCAGCAGCTAATCAAATACGTCGCTACTAATATAGCCACTTTTCCCGATTCTGAAGTTTGGCGTTATTTGGCGGCATTTATGGCGCAGACTGTTAGCTTCAAAGCTTTGTATTTGAGCGAGGCAAATCTACTCGATATATTGACGCAGCGAGCTGAGATATTAGAATTTTATTTAAAAAATGTTGGCTGTCGAATAGACTGTAATTATGCTCGTAGAGAAGGTGAAGAAACTAAAATTAGAGTGGGTTTTTTGCTAGATAAAATTAGTGATAAATCCGAGACTCGTGCTGCAATTTCGAGTTTTGAATATTTAGACAGAAGCAAATTTGAAATAATCGTGTACCATTTCCAGGTAGAAGACGACCGACTGGGGAAATATTGCGGAAATTGCGCTGACAAACTGGTGCAACTGTCAGAAGATTTGCCAAATCAAGTCCGAGAAATTCGATCGCACGATTTAGATATTCTGCTAATCTGCACCAATACCGCCGACACTTCGCAACCAAGCGCGCTGCTGTGCCTGCACCGACTAGCGCGGGTGCAAATAGCGAAGAATGCGTTAACACCCGCCACCACCGGAACCCGAAATATCGATTATTTCATTGCCGGAGATTTGACATTGCCCGCAGGTGCAGCAGCAGAGTTTCGCGAAAAATTAATTACTTTAAAAGGCTCGGGAGTTTGTTTAAGCTATACTGTAGGATCGGCACCTGCCCGAGTTGAACCGACTCGCAGAAGTTGGGGAGCTACAGACGAATCTGTAGTGTTCGTGTCCGGCGCTCAAGCTTTGACAATTATCCCAGAAGTGAGAGAAACTTGGGCAAAAATTATTGCTGCTGTACCGAATTCTATTTTAGTTTTGTATCCCTTTAGTTCCGGCAGTGGAAACTATCCGACGGTGCCTTTTTACAAAAGCATTCGATCGCTCTTTGCGGAATTTGGGATTGACAAAAAGCGGTTAGTTGTGATTAAATCGCTGCCATCTCGCGCCGATCGCATAAAATGTCTGGAATTGGCTGATATATATTTAGACTCCTATCCATACGGCGATGTCTGCTCCTTAGCAGAAGCGCTGTTGGTCGGGTTGCCTGTGGTGGTAAGAAAAGGGCAAACAACTCGATCGCGACAATCAGCCTCCGTACTCGAAGAACTGCTACTTCCGTTCCTGGTAGCAAACAGCGAGAAGTCTTATGTAGAGCTGAGTACAGCACTGGGAACCAACCCAGAACTGCGCCGGCACTACCGCGAAAGAATCCAGCAAAAAATGGCGGCAAACCCTAAATATCTCGACAGTCGCGCTTGCTCGACGCAACTCGGAACACTCTTTGAAAGACTATTCCGAGAGTGAAGCAAGAAGGAAGAAAGATCAGGAAACACTGTACGGGATTTAACGGATGGATGTTGAGGGAAAAAGGAAGATGGCAGAAAAAAGATGGCAGAAGAAAGATTTTGCCGATCGGAGATTCTCCCACTCTCGCCCGATCCGGCTACCATGGTGAGACACGCGGGGAACCCCTCCTGCTGCAGATCGTCAAGAATATATACAGCAATAGCGCTAGCCCACTGACGGCCTGCTATCATCGGGGAATCGACGGGTTAGTGGTTGTCGCTCTTTTCCTGCCACAGCTAAATTAAAAGGGAAAGCGCAAGTCAGTTGGAGATAAAAAAATGACAGGACTTTTTCAAATAGGCGATAAATTACTGCAAGCTCAGGATATGCCATCGCTCCTGAAGCGGTACCAATTAATGCCGCAATTCTTGCGCGGCGTAATCGTAGACCAAGCGATCGCATCTTTTAGTTGCAGCGACGAAGAACGCCACTCCGCCGTCGAGAACTTTCTGGCACAATACCAACTGACAGCCCCGGAAGCGAAAGAAGCTTGGCTGCGCAGCCAAAACATGACGGAAGAAGAACTTCAAGAGATGGCAGTTAGGCCCTTGCTGATCGAAAAATTTAAGCAAGCCACTTGGAGACCTAAAGTAGATAATTATTTTTTAACCCGCAAAGCCAGCCTAGACCACGTAGTCTATTCCCTGATACGCACCAAAAATCCAGCACTGGCAAACGAACTTTACTTTCGCATCGCCGAAGGGGAACAAACCTTTGCCGAAGTGGCTCGCGACTTTTCCGAAGGGCCAGAGTCCAAGTCCGGCGGCTTGTTGGGGCCAGTACCGCTCTCGCAGCCCCACCCGGCAATCAGCAAACTTTTGTCCGTCAGCCAGCCAAATCAACTCTGGACGCCGCGTCCTCTGGCAGAATGGATGGTGATTATTCGACTAGAAAAGTTCATGCCAGCCCAGCTCGATGAATCGATGCGGCTGCACTTGATTAACGAACTCTTTGAAGGCTGGCTCGCGGAACAGATATCGCAAATAGGCCCGCTACAGCCCCTCTCTTCCGTGTCTTCAATATCATGACCGAAAGCAATTTTGCTCCTTGGCCCCCGGATTTACCCGTGGAGACTTTAAAAAGCGTAGCATCCTGACAAAAAGCCTCCGGATTCATCTGTGGATTCAAATCTAAAATCTAAAATCTAAAATCTAAAATCGGATGACTTCTTCCGCTGTTTCCCTCTCCCAAATTCAGGATTTCCTAGGTAAAACACCTCCCTTTGACCGACTCTCAGAGACGGCTCTGTCAGCCTTGGTGGCTAAATGCCAACTCCTCGGCTACCGGACGGGGCAACCCCTGTTTGAACGGGAAAAAATGCCCACTCAGGTGGCAATTATCTATCAAGGTCAGGCGAGGCTGCTCGGCTTTGACCAGCGCTCGCAGCGCCACGTAAGTTTGCGCTTGGTGCAGTCGAAGGAAATTCTCGGCTGGGCTGGCTTGCTCAGGGGAGTTCCCTGCGAGACGGCGATAGCCTCTACAGATGTGATCGCGATCGTCCTACCTGCCGAAGAATTCCTGAGCGTAGTGGAAAAACAGCCGACATTTGGAGAAGCCTTTCGCGAACACAGTTCCTTGAGCGAAGTATTTGAACTGTTGAGCCTGGAGTTGCAGCGCCAAGCCGACGGCACTTCCAATATCAAGGAACTCACCCTGCAAGCTTGGCAAGACGCGGCAGTTGTCAACGTACCAAACGGCAACAAAAAAACTCAAGACCTCGCCCAAGAGCTAGATGCCGATCGAGTTTGGCTCGTCAGCAGCGGCGTATTGGGCGACTTTCCCACCGGCAGCCGCTTCATAGTGGAAAACGCAGCCAAATCGTTAAAAGTAGAAGGTCGCCTCGGCGCCCGCTTGGTCGGCTTCCGGGAACCCCCAGAACCCCAACCCGAGCCAGACCAATTAAATGGCACGGTAGAGCCTGCTGTCGACAGCCAGAATCCGACCGGAAAACTGCTCGACATTCAGATAGCCCCAGAGCGTCCGCCAGAACCCACAACCGACCAACCAAAGGATGCGGCGAGATACCCAGTTTTCCGAGCCAAAGGGCAGATTGACGCCCCGCTAGCTTGCTTCCAAATGTTGAGCAAGTATTTCGGCCTCAAATTTCGTCGAGATATCATCCGCAAAGTTCTAGACAATCAGTTAAAAACCGCCGGTTCCATCAGCATCCAAGCCTGCGGTGCGATCGCCCAAAGCATCGGCCTCACGCCCCAATTGGCGCAAGTGCCAGCAGAAGCCATCAACCGAATCAAAGCCCCGGTAATGATTAAATGGGAAGACAGCTTTGCCATTATTTACAGCATTACCGAGCAAGAATTGGTGATGGCGACAGCCGAAAAAGGGTTGATGCGGAAGCGGATACCTCAGTTTAAAGAAATCTGGGGAGAATCAGGAGAAGTCCTGCTGCTGCAAGCTCCGCAAGTCGAACAAAAAGAGCAGTTCAGCTTCTGGTGGTTTGTGCCGGCGCTGATGGAACACAAAACAGTGTTTTTTGAGGTGTTGCTCGCTTCGTTTTTTGTACAGTTATTTGGTCTGGCCAACCCATTAATCAGCCAAGTAATTATTGATAAAGTATTGGGTCAGCGCAGCATTGACACCTTGGATATTTTGGGGGCATTTCTGTTAGGTGTCGCCCTGTTTGAAGGACTGCTCAACGGTTTGCGTACCTTTTTGTTTATAGACACCTCAAACCGCATCGATGTCAAATTGAGTGCGGAGGTAATCGATCACTTGCTCCGGCTGCCCCAGAATTACTTTGATAATCGGCGCGTGGGAGATCTGGTTTACAAATTCAGCATGATGGGCCAGATTCGGGAATTCATGACGAGTACAGCTCTGACAGTGGTTCTCGATGCGGTATTTTCGGTGGTTTACGTCGCCGTTATGCTCTCTTACAGCGTGCAGCTAACGTTTGTATCTTTGGCAGTGGTACCGATACTGGGGCTGATGATTGTTCTAATCAATCCGCTGGTGCTGCGCCTGATCAAACAGAGAAATATGCGTTTTGCTGACTCTCAATCTTATCTAGTGGAAGTAGTCAGCGGGATTCAAACTGTTAAGGCTCAAAATATTGAATTGAAATCCCGCTGGGAATGGTCTAGCCGCTACGCAAAATACATTACAGCCAGTTTTAAAACAATTATCACGGGAACTACCGCAGGTACGGTTAGCAGCTTTTTAAACCAGGTGGGTAACTTAGCTCAGTTGTGGGTGGGAGCTTATTTGGTACTGGGAAATGAGATTACTTTGGGTCAGTTGATTGCTTTCCGAATTATTTCCGGGAACGTGACAGGTTCGCTGCTGCGTTTTGTCAGCGTGTGGCAGAGCTTCCAAGAAGTCTCGATGTCGATCGATATGCTCAAGGATATCGTCGATAAGCCGACGGAAACCAGCGATGAAGACCGGAGCAATATACCGCTGCCGGCAATTCAAGGGCAGGTTACCTATGAGGAAGTTTCCTTCCGATTCCTCGAAAGCGGGGCACTGCAACTGGCGAATGTGAATTTGGAATTTCCCGCTGGCAGTTTTGTGGGAATTGTGGGAGGAAGCGGTTCCGGTAAAAGTACGGCGATGAAGCTGTTGCAGCGTCTTTATCCGCCGCTGTCGGGCCGGATATTTATTGACGGCTATGACATTGCTAAGGTGGAACTGTACTCGCTCCGCAGCCAACTTGGGGTAGTGCTGCAAGATACTTTGCTGTTTAACTGCTCGGTACAGGAAAATATTGCTCTGAGCAATCCCGATGCGAGTACGGATGAGATTGTGCGAGCTGCGAAATTAGCGGTAGCTCACGATTTTATTATGGGCTTGCCTGCTGGCTACAATACGATAGTCGGAGAGCGGGGTGCGTCGCTTTCTGGGGGTCAAAGGCAGCGTTTGGCGATCGCCCGCACGATTTTGCAAAACCCGAAACTGCTGATTTTGGACGAAGCTACAAGCGCCCTCGACTACCATTCCGAACGCCAAGTTTGTAATAATTTAGCAGAAGCTTTCGCCGGCCGCACGGTGTTTTTCATTACTCACCGCCTGACGACAATCCAAAACGCCGACATAATTATTATGATGGATCAAGGTTCTGTAGTAGAGCGGGGAACTCATAAAGAATTAATGGCCCTTAAAGGGCGTTACTACTGCCTCTTCCAACAACAAGAGTCATCGAATACCTGATAGCTAAAAACTCACAACCTATCGCTAACGCTTAACAACTGACAACTAACAAATGGCAATGAAATCGGTAATACTTTCTGAGCAACCAGTCATTCTCGAAAAACCAGCGATTTGGTCGCACTTGTTTTTGTGGATGATCATGCTGATAACCACTTCCGCTGTAGTTTGGGCTTATTTTGCTAGCGTAGAGCAAGCTGTCCCCGCTGTGGGCCAATTAGAGCTAAAAGATGGTGCTAGAGACATCCAAGCACCTGCTACGGGCGCTGTGGTGAGACTTCACGTTGAAAATGGCGATCGCGTGGAAAAAAACCAGCCTCTGCTCACTTTCAACCCCGTTGCACCCAGTGCCGATTTAACATCGATTCAGAAAACTAAAGAAGCTCTGGAAAAGGAAAATAAATTTTACGAAGATGTGGTGAGCGGCAAAATTCAAGGCCCCGTTCCTTCTAACCTACAATCAACAATCAAGGACAGACAGAGCCTGACAGCACAAAATCAAGTGCTGCAAGCTTTGATTGACGAGCTGTACCTCAACAGGGGAGCCAGCGGAAATTTTGATGCTGCCCAACAAGGACTTTATGTTAATTATCGATCGGAGTTTCTGTCTCGCGTAGCCTCCGCCCAAGGTCAAGTTCAGGAGTTGGAAAAACAACTGAAGCAAGCTCAAGATGCTGAGAAAGCCGCCCGCGATCAAATGACCGTAGCACAGCAACAATTGGGTTTTGCCGAAAACCAATTAAATTATGCCAAGCAGCAGTTAGATTCATCGAAAGAGCAAATAAAATCGGCTCAGGCCCAGAAAGATTTAGCCCAAGAACAGTTAGCGAAAGCCCAACAAGTATTGAAGTCGAATCAAAACATTCTAGGTAGACTCGGCCCCCTGGTGCAGGAAGGAGCCATCGCTGAACTGCAAAAAGAACGTCAAGAACAAGATGTTTTCAAAGGCCAAAGCGACGTTCTCAAACAGCTCGATCAAATCAAACAGCGCGAAGGTGAAATCAACTCTCGCCTCGGCGAAATTAACACGCGCCTCGGTGAAATCAATACGCGCCGAGGTGAAATTAACGCGCGTCAAGGTGAAATCCAAAAAATTACTGCTGATATACAGCGTCAACAAGGAGAGCAAGACCGCATTCAGCAGTCGATCAACCGCGCTCAAGAACAGTTAAAAAACACCAAGGATGCCTGGGCAAAAGAACTTTACAGCAAAATAGCTGAAAACGAAAAACTAATTGCCAGCAGCGATTCTCAGCTAAGCCGCTTCAAAGTGGAAAACCTGAAAAAGTTGTCCGAGGTGAACGCTCAGCTAGAAAAGGCTCAACAAAACCGCGATACTCAAGTTCTGAAGGCTCCGGTATCCGGTGTTATCTTCGATTTAAAACCTTCTAAGAAGGAGCAAGCTAAGCTGGATCTGGCGAAAGATCCTATCTGCCAATCCATTATTAATTCTGTAGTGAAACCGGGCGAACCGCGCCCAAAACGCTGCGAAGAAGCTTATTACGAAGCGCAACAAACTGAAAAGCTACTCAAGGTTTTGGATGACGAAAACGGTCTGGAAGCAGTTGTTTACCTGGAAAACAGCAATGTGGCTCTGGTATTGGATGCTTTGAGGCAGAAACGGGAAAAATTGGAGCCGTATCACGGCAAACAATTAGACGGAGAAAAGGTTGACTGCGAAAAAGGTAAAAGTTGCGTTTGTCCAGAGAAGGAAATTAACAGAGAGAAACTGGGCTTGACCAAATACCAATGCGTGCCTGTGGAAGTTAATGTAGAAGCTTTCCCGGCTCTGGAGTTTGGTACTGCTGAGGGTGAAGTGAAAGAGATTAGCAGCGATGCTGAGCCTCCTACTGAACTGCGGAAATACTACGCTTTCAAAACCAAAATTAAGCTCAAGAATCAGAAGTTTCTTTTGAACAAGGGCAAGCCAAATGAAGTGGCGGTTAACTTGCAGTCGGGAATGTCCGTGAGTTCTAATATTAATATCGGCAAGCGGACTGTTTTGCAGATGTTTATCAACCGATTTACTGGGAAAATGGATACGTTCAAGACTGTTAAGTAGCGAACAGTTGACGGTTGACGGTTGACGGTTAACTGGTTCCCGGGCTCTGCCCGGGAACCGATGTCCAGAGGCTCTGCCTCGCAAGCTTTCATCAAAATTGGAGTCAGAGTCTCCCGGCGTTACCAGGCTCGGACTGGTAACGAGTAGAATTAGAGCGACCTACTTAAAAGAAAAATTGAGCGCAGCTTGGTATAAAATGGTGATGGCAATCGGTGCGATCGCACATTGATGAAAAAATTAATCTTATTTACTTTATATCTAATTCCTGTCTTCTTATTAATCGGATTTGTAGCGAATTTTAGCGTTAACGTTCCCGTTGATGACGAGTGGAGGTTAGCTAGCCTTTTTCAAAAAATAGCTCAGGGAAATGTAACTTTTAACGATTTTTGGGCTTTGCATAGCAACCACCGCATAGTTTTCCCTAAAATAATTATTGCGGTTCTGGCTTTTGCTTCCCGATGGAATATTAATTATCAGTTGTGTCTCAGCATAGGTTTGGCGGCGATAACTTTTATCGCTATGTACAAGTTATCCTCGATGCAAGTTAAGAAGGTCGCGGATGATTTGTGGCATTTAGCTAATATTTTAACTTGTATTTTGCTTTGCTCTCTAGTTCAGCACGAAAACTGGCTTTGGGGATTTCAATTAGCGTGGTTTTTCGTAAATTTTTGTTTTGTAGCTGCGATTTATGCGCTGCTTTCAAATCACAAATTATTGCCTAATATAGCAGTTTTCAATCGGATGAAATACAGTAGGGAGACGGCAGTGTCCTGTCCCTACCCGATATCTGCACTTCACTATCTTAGAATATCGATTGCGGCTTTATTCTGCTTTATTGCTAGTTTTTCGCTTGCTCAAGGCTTGCTGTCTTGGTTGGCTGCGATTCCGGCTGTGGCAGCTTTGGAGGGAAATGCAGCGCAGAAACGAAAAAGAACGATCGCATGGATGCTGCTATTTGTGGCAACTTGTGCTGTTTACTCAATTGATTATCATCCTAGTCGGAAAGCAAGTATTATTTCATTGTTGAATAAGCCGCTGGTGGTTATTGATTACTTTTTAAGTTTGCTGGGTTTGCCAATTGTTCGCTCGCCTGGCATTTCGGCATTTGTTGGATTGGTAATATTTGCAATATTTGTATTTTTTGTAGTTTATTTTGGGAAAAAGATTGTATCAAGTTCGGCAGCTTCATCTGTGAGTGCTAACTCAGAAAAGCCACGTCAATTCCCGGCAATTACTTCGTCCCTCGCAATCACAGATAGGAATGATATTGCTGAGAATTATGAGGCTTTACCTTGGCTGTCAATAGGTTTTTTTTCTGTTTTATCGGCTCTGTTTATTACGGCTGGTAGGGCAGAATTTGGTGCCATTCACGCGACCGAATCGTCGAGATATACGACTAATTCGATTTTGCTATTAATTGCTTTGGTTCAGCTAGGGCAATTGTTTGTCAGAGGTAAGGATAGAGAAACAAAAGCAAGGTTAAAACGTAATTATAAATTTATTTATCGGGTAGTTGCAGGGCTGTTAATTGCTACAATTATTCTTAACTCCCAACAGGCGATCGCCCAATCTCGCTCGGCACTTCTTTACAAACAAGGCGCTCAAGATTGTTTGCAGTTAATTAACTATCTGGAACCATCGGATTTTTTTAAGAATTCGCCGGAAAGCTGTTTGAGGGTGCTGAGCAAAAAAACTTGGCTGGTGAGAGAAGGCGCTGCAATTATCGACAAAATAGGTTGGATAAAGTTCGCGAAAAATGTAGAGTTTATTTCTAATACCGAGAAAGTTTACGGCTATTTAGACAAACCTCAAACCAGCGATAAATCCTTGACTGTTAAGCAAAAGGATGCTGTCAAGGCTGCTGGTTGGGCGGTTTTGCCAGAAAATTTGCAACAGCCGAAAATTGTACTGCTATCTGTCGGCGATAAACAATCTTTTTTTGCTAACGCTTATGTCAACTCAGACAGTCCCGACATTGCTAAGAGTTTAAAATCTGAGTTATACAATAATGCAAGGTGGGCTGTTGATTTGTCTGGTAATGATTTGCCGATCGCCCAAACTGAAATTAAAGCTTGGGTGTATAATCCTGTTGACAACCAGTTTGTCCAGTTGCGCGGAGGATGAGGAGTGAAAATTTCTGCGATCGTACCAGCTCACAATGAGGAGGGCTGTTTGTACGGTACTGTGCGGGCGATCGCCCAGACGCTGGATTTAGAAGGCATTCCGCACGAAATTTTGATTGTGAATGACAACAGTGTCGATCGAACAATGGATATTTGCCAGGAGTTGTCAGAGACTTTTGGCACCGTTAGATACATCAACAATCAACCTCCCAACGGTTTCGGATTTGCCCTGCGACGGGGATTGGCGGAATTTGACGGAGATGCTGCGGCAATTGTGATGGCCGATGCTTCCGACGATACCATCGATTTGGTAGCAGGATACCGCAAATTGCAAGAAGGATATGATTGCGTTTTCGGTTCCCGCTTTATCAAAGGCGGCTTTATAGTTGATTATCCAATTCACAAGTTAGCAATTAACCGCTGAGCAAACTGGTTTGTCAAAAGTATTTTCGGCTTGCGGTACAACGATGTCACCAATGCTTTTAAAATTTACCGCAGAGAAGTGATAGAAGGCGTGCAACCGATTTTGAGCCATCATTTTAACTTGACAGTGGAACTGCCTTTAAAAGCAATTGTCCGGGGTTTTTCCTATACAGTGATTCCTCTGAGGTGGTACAATCGGACTGCTGGTATTTCTAAGCTGAAAATAAAAGAGATGGGCAGTCGGTATTTGTTTATTGTATTGTATGTCTGGCTGGAAAAACATCTCTCTCGTGGCGACTACCACCGGGCTAGAAAGATAGCAAAGTTAAAATTGAATGCCTGAGAGAATTTTGATTGTTGGTGGTGCGGGTTTCATCGGCAGTTGTTTGGCAATTGGTCTGCAGAAACTGCACCCGGAATGGCAAATAATTTGTTTAGATAACCTGCGTCGCCGGGGTTCAGAATTGAATCTGCCTCGGCTTAAAAGTTGCGGGATTCAGTTTGTTTACGGGGATATCCGCACAGCGGCAGATTTAGATCCAGTTGCACTCAATGCTGACAAGCGAATTTCAAAGGTGGTACCCGCCACGTGATTTATCCGTGGAATCAATCCCAAATCTCAAATCGAAAATCCTCAAGAAAGAGCATTTATCCGTGGCGTCAATCTAAAATCTAAAATCTAAAATCGATTGACTGCATTATAGATTGTGCTGCGGAGCCTTCTGTACTGGCTGGTTTTAGTTCGCCACAGTACGTTTTGCAGACGAATTTACTGGGCACTGTGAATGTTTTGGAGTTGGCGAGACAAACGGGTGCGAGTTTGCTGTTTTTGTCTGCGAGCCGGGTTTATCCGATCGCCAGTGTCAAATCTGTTAAGCTGTTAGAGTTGCCGAATAGATTTGCGATCGCCCCCGAGCAAACTTTACCCGGTATATCCGAGTTGGGCATATCAGAAGACTTCCCATTAAAAGGACACCGTTCGCTGTCCGGAGCAACTAAATTAGCTTCGGAATTGCTAATTGAGGAATACAGGGAAGCATACAATGTGCGGGCAATTATTAACCGTTGCGGGTTAATTACCGGTGCTTGGCAAATGGGGAAAGTAGATCAGGTAGTTTACGGTTTGTGGGTGGCCGCTCACTATTTTCAAAAGTCGCTGAGTTATATCGGTTTTGGTGGCAGCGGGAAGCAAGTTAGGGATTTACTGCACGTTGAAGATTTGTTGAGGTTAGTTAATTATCAGTTAGAACATTTTGCTGAATTTGACGGCGAAGTTTTTAATGTAGGCGGCGGTTTGAGCAATAGTCTTTCTTTGGTAGAAGCGACGGATTTGTGCCAAAAGATTGCGGGAAAGTCTATTCCGATTAATCCTGTTTTGGAGGAACGCCCGGGGGATATTCCGATTTTTATTACTGACTCTTCTAGGGTGATGGATAAAACAGGGTGGCAGCCTGTTATGGGGTCGGAAGCAGCTTTGCAGGATATTTATGATTGGATTGCGGCTAATGAGGTAGTTTTAAGTTCGATTTTGTAGGGATTTTTTGCACCGTAGATGTTTTGTGCAATTTGGTAATAAAACAATTTCTTCTGTGGTATTGAAACGGCACTGCCTTGTCCGGCATTAGGGTACGGCGCCGTGTCCATTGGTGTCAACTTAAGACTGAAATCCTTGATAAATATCGGTTTTACCTGAGTCTAGATCCCCCTAAATCCCCCT
>NZ_JAUBVJ010000015.1:0-63404 GCF_036702785.1 Microcoleus sp. AR_TQ3_B6
CGAAAAATCTGCTCTTCATCCCTTGGGATTGTCTTGGCAACTAGAATAACTGCTACCCCTATTTATTGAGCCGATACGTTAAAATTAATAAAAAAATTACGAAATTTTTCCCGCCTCTCCTTGACTTTTACCCTAATTTTGTGGTATATTATTAAATAATTTGATGGTTAAAAAAATAATAGTTTTAGACATATTTCCATTATTAAATAATAATATCAGTTAGATGACTAGCCGGTCAACGCGTTTATGAAAACAATTCCTCTGCTCGCCATTAGTTTTTTAGTAGCAATTTTAGCAAGCGCGATCGGCATTATCTCTGTGCAGAACGCCGCGCCAGTATCCTTAAACTTTATCTTTTTTCAATCTATACAAATGCCCGTAGGAGTAGTATTGGCAATGAGCATGAGTGCAGGACTGATCGGAGGTGCGCTACTGCAACCGCTGTGGAACCTTTCAGATTCCCAAAACTCGCGTCCTAAATTTCAGGCAAATCCAGAAGAATCCGACACCGTACAATATTAAGTAGATTTGATCCCTTAGAGGGAATACACCTGACCGTCAATCAGCAATCGAGTAATTCCCTTAGCTAGCAAATAAGGCGCGGTTTTTTGCAGCATACTGCCGTCAGGAATCTTGAAAACCCTTTGATTGCGAGTAGCAAATCGGCGGGCCACTCGGTGATTGTCAAACACTGCCAGGGTTTTCTCGCGAATTTCCGCCGCCGGAATTTGACCGAGTTCGCCAAAAGCTTTTAGAGGTCTAGTGATTAACTCCGCCCCCCGATCGACGACCAAATAACAAATTTTGGGCAAAGACGCTTCGCTTAAAGGCAAAACTTGAATCAGCCCTGTACCCCGAAGCTCGATCGACTCCCCCAACGATATGGAACCCAGCAGGCTGCGTTCAAACAGAGAGTCTTCATCCTCTAAATCTTCGTCGAAGTCGTCCTCTAAATCGTCTTCATCCTCATCCTCGTCGAAATCGCTAAAATCTTCACCTGCCAGCAGCCCGGATGCTGGCAGTATTGCCTTTTGTTCACCAGTCACAACAGCGCGGTCGCTCCGAGCGGCCTTCTTTGCTGCTTGGACATCTGGCAAATCAGAAACATCCAAATCCGACTCTACAGTTCCTCGAATTTCGAGTTCTGCAACTGGTTCAGGGGCTGATCCAGAACGCTTTCGGATCGTCGGTCTCGAATTAGAGGTCTCCGGAGGCAGGGGGGCTGACTCCGACAGGGGGACACCTACCGGATCGGTTTCGCCATCGGCCGACGACTCAGTAGTCCTCTCTGTCGGTTCAGAAACACTTGTGCGATCGGACAAACGCTTTTGTTTTTGCTGGACTAGAAATTCATATTCCGGCTGCGACAAAGCCCCCTGAATGATGCGCCTCACAGTCGAACTGCTCACTCCGTAGCGCTTTGCCAAAGTGATAGTATTCTCGTTTGACTGTCGGTACAGCCTGATGAGTTCCCGTTTGTCTGAATCGGAGAGTTTTGTAGGCGTCATGCCAAGTTTTCCAGCAAAAAGACGTGAAAAGACGCAGGCTAGCAATCAGCGAACTGTGATTTTTCATTTTTGATTTCAAGCTCACAGATGCCGACAAGGGCAAAAAAGCTTTCGCGTCCCCATCGCTTGCCAAACCAACCCCAATCTCAAATCGCTACGCTGCGCGACGACTGCGTCTGCTCTGGCGAGAACGCGTTGAGATGTCATGTTCCAAGATAGCTCCTATTCCGAACAGGATGGCGCTGAAAACAAAAAAGACTTCCAGCAAACTGCCGCTTTGATAAGTACCCTCAGCCTGAGTATCGCGCCATTTAAAGTACATATCTGCGATGTAAAGCGAAAAAGTCGCAGCCGCAATCATCCTCCAAGATTGGGAAAAACGTCCTCCCCAAAACGCCAGCAGCAGTGCAGTAGCAATAATCAGCAGAAAAACGTCCCCGACGATGTAAAACAAATTGATTGCATTTTTGTAAGGTGACAGTTGCTTGTCAAGTGCCATCACCCATGCGGGAGCTTTGATTTCCTCTGCTGCTTCTTCGGGTGCTGATTCAGCATCAGTCGCTGCTGCTCCTTTTGTCTGTAACTTGGACGAATTGTCCAAAGCAGGCGCTTTTCCTTTGGCAGCGGCCGATGGTGCAGATCCTGTCACTACTTCCTGAGTGGCTGCTGTGCCCATTCCTAGCTGTGCCCTCCAAGAGTCAGGTGCAGCAACCCAGATAGCTACAGCAATCCCGAAGGCTGCAATTCCCGCTAACAAACCCCACTGCCAAATTTCTAGATTCAGCCGCTTGGAAGTCACAGCTAGAACCATGCCCCCAATCAATACCACATAGCTGCCCAGATAAAACGCATCTGCAGGAGACACGTCCGGGTCTAACTCGAAATAGAGTTCCCAAATCCCGAACAGCACGCCGCCTAGGAAATAGAACAGCATCCCCAGACCAATGCCCAGCCAGACGTTGCGCCCGCTGACCATGTGCGGGCTTTGCCAGTTTCTAAAACAGACTAAAGCCGCTCCCAAGTATGCTCCGCATTCAAAAATATAAGTGCCGATCGAGTACCAAAGAGGTAAACCCTCTTCTACTGAAAAGGGGACGCTGAACAGCAAAAAGAACAGCAGCGCCATTACAGCCCAGACAATGCCCGCAATCACTAGGGTCTGAGCTGACAGTAAAGATGGAGATGTAGATGACTTTTCTGAAGTACTACTCATAGGGATTCCACGAGACCTAACTAGCGGTTGAACGCACCCCATCTCAATTTTTGATTGTAGATGAGGATTCTTTCGCAACAGAACCTTTGTCTGACGCTCCCGGAAAAACTGGCGTCCTCAGCGTGCCCTTGGGACTTTTGCCCTTGTACACTCTAGAAAGACTAAGCAAGAATAATATCTATTTACTAATTCAAGGAATTAGTCGTTAGTCGATCTTTTGCCCGGAAATTAATGATAGAAATACGGTATATGTCTCCACCCTTAAGGCTTTTACAGTACCCAATCTATCTCTGAAATTATACCCTCAAAAGTTGCGGCATCTGTTTGTTTGCTTGCGCACTCCCCAACTCATATCTAATGATTATGGGTGGGGGAGTGCGATCGATCGACATTTAATTAAATTGCCAGACCTTAAGTGGCTTCCAAACCGACTCAACAATTTTGTTGCTTCATACACGTTGGTAATCCAACCTGTATATCACCTACCCCCTAAAGTGCAATTATCTGAGCTCAATTATCTGGGCCCAATTGTCTGAGCAATTGTCAAAGATTTTCTATGCTGCGATCCACAACTTGTTGAGGGCTGATTGTTTCAGCCAATCTAGAAACTGAGTGCGATCCGGTGCTGGCATATCTTGCAGCACATCGCTCACTCCCTCAGCGAAGCCCGTATCGCCAAAGTATGATTTGCCCAAACGGTGGAGTTCTTGCAATAATGTCTTGAGATGCTGCTCTTGCCAAGGCGGCGCCTTGTGATTTTGCAAGGGACTAACGGTTAGCCAATTTTTGATCGCATCAGGGGAGTCTGCCTGGGGGAAGTTTCCCTGCTGAAATACCTTGGCGATATCTTTCTGAAACGATGCGGCTTGCCTTGCGCCTAAGAGGTCTTCTACATCGAAGTAAACAGCTTGGAGGAGCAGCAGACAACCCTGCGCGAACAGCGGTGCTTTGGTTGCTTCATTACCTGCCGGTTCTTCACCGGCAAGCTGATCTAAACGGACTTTTCCCCAGACGCTATATCGATCCGGCTCTTCTAGCAGAACACAGGCTTTGCCTCGGTTGTCGGTTAAGTCCCGCCACAAGGCTCTGGCGTCTTCTGCTTGCTTGCCGTTGAAGGCGCTGATCAGGCGAAAAGTCTGCCCCTGATAATTGAGAATGGGAATTTGTTGATCCCGTTTTGGGTGTTGAAAATTGGTTATTTCAACATCCTGCCGTTTCAGAATAAACATGACACTGCGATTTGACTCCTGTCATGGCCGAGGTGCTGTGCTTTTGACACTCCCCATGCCTAAGGGCGAGGGGATTCTTGATTCAGCGAGTCCACTTAAATTAGCAGGATTGCTCCCGATCACCCAGAGATGGTGCTCTCCTCAAGCGTTCCGATACTTTTTTGCTAACAAATGCTAACAAGTATCTAAGCTGAGATTGTCTCTCTGCTTTGGCGTATCAATCAATGCACGAAGGAAAATCCCCCGCGCACAATTTACAACCCCTGTACTGGCAACGCTTGATTTTCGCGCTCTTGCCGAGCGGGCGATTGACTGTGTTGCTTTGATGCCGTAGAGGAAGCTTATATAGAGCCTCCATACCATCAAGGATTTTCACCTGAGTCTTTCAATCCTAGTTCTACCACATTTTTATCAAATATCAAGTCGAGCCGAATGTTGGCCAACATAACTAAATATCAGCGAATCAGTCATTCTGGCTCAACTCATGCCTAAAATCAGGGAACGATCTCTGGTTTTTCGGTCATGCGGTCAGCGTTTTAGGCTTTACCACTATCGAATGTTAACATAACCAATAGACATCCCTGAAAAAGCACCTGTGACTCTTGTCCTGTCTGACCTCGGTCTTATTTTCTGAGATATCCGATCGACAAAATATTTGGGTTTCAACTCGACCTCTAAATACCTTACATTAGTTCACGTCCTACCTAGTTTTGATTGTAACTTTACAATTGTGCTGTTTGCAGGTGAGTCCTGACAGCTTTTGTCAGATACAGCCTTGGACGCACAGGCACTCTCATCACCTTGGTTTTTTTCCCCCATCGCTCTCCACGCCGTATTTTCGTACATCAAACCGGTTTCTGCGTAAGTCGTAAAAAAACTCGGTAACTGGAAAACGAGCGTCCCAAAGAGAACCAGCCCGGGAAACGACCCTTCGGCTACGCGAGCGGGCATCGCCTGGGCGGTTGAAGCCGCCGTGAATCTTCTCTTATAATCTAGGTGCGAGTAAGAATAATCAACTACGTGTTGAACCATTCCTAGTAGGGAGAGATTCCCGCGAAGCACCTAATTGCATAGAAGCACAACACAAAAAGAGCCAGTAATGGCAGGGTGGGGAGCGTACCGGATTGGCTAGTGTTGAGTTCCCAAAGGGATTTGAAAATAAATGTTACCCCAATAGCAATACCTCTGGGTAGTTGTTTTGAGCGTCAGGGTACCTTGACAATGCCTTTGAAGATCGCAGATCGATTCTTGAATCGAGCGTATGTTCAGACCGCTTGAGTGTCAAAACATAATTTACTTGCTCGATCGCACATTCCACCGATAGAATAATGTTGTTAGCGATTTTTGAGTTGGGTGCGTAACTCAGTTGGATAGAGTAGCTGCCTTCTAAGCAGCGAGTCGCAGGTTCAAGTCCTGCCGTACCCGTTAATCAAACCTAATAGCATCAATGCTTTGAGCCGTTCTTTACCGTAAAGGAGAGAGCGGCTCAAACCTTATTTGTTGTGCGTTTGTTGTGCAATTGTTGTGCAAGACGAATGCACAACAATTGCACAACACTGCCTACCTGGGTCAGGTGGTATCCCGGTATCCTTTCGGCAGACACGGGTCAACTCTCCGAGCCCAATATTTCCAAGAACGTCTCCACGTCCGCCAAGTCTGCCCTCGACTTTTTGCGCCGCGCTTTTAACTGGTTGAGCAAGTCGGCCGACTCTGGAAATTCTGTGACGGTCGGAGCCGAGTTTTTATTTTCGTCCCGATCGCGCCGTGCTTCCTTGAGCTCTTGTTCCAGCATCTGCACCTTCAGCCCTAAATCGCCGTTGCGCTCGTGTAACTGATTCAGTTCTGCATCCCATTCTGTAAGTTGCTTGTTGGCCGCTTTCAATTCCTGCCTGAGCGATTCATCGTTGCCATCGCTCAGGCACTCAATTTTCCCAAGCGTTCCTCAATGGCGGCCATACGCTCCATGACGGGGTCAAGACTTGAACTTACAGCCTTGTCTACAATGTCTACAACATTTGTAGACACGACGCTATCATTACTTCGTGTAGACAAATCTGTAGACGGTGTAGACACAATATCGTCGCTAGCTGTAGACAATGTAGACAGGGGTGTAGACGTGCCTGAAACTTCCTTGAGAATGCGTTGTGCAGCTTGACTGACCGACTCACCCTCTAGCCTCTGAGCTTCTATCCAGTTGAGGAAGTGACCGGAAGCTCTGAACGATACGACTTGACTTTGACTCATCGTAGACACCCGTATACAGTATTTGTCTACAATAACAGACGGCTGTCTACAGTGTCAACAAATTGTCTACAAAACTTGTAGACACAAAAATCCCCCAATTAAGGGGGATGAGATTGAGCCGTTAGTTGTCAGGCAGAGCCTCTAAATTTTCCGCAGGTTACAGAAGAGCATTGAGATTACCCGTCCGCCCCTCATACCTTCGCGCTCTTGCCAGTCCACTTTGCAACTGATACTGGTGGTAATCTCAACGATGCGACCGTGCCAGTTGTAGCTAGAATCCTCTGGCTTGTTGCCAGCCACTTTGTCTCCGACCCTGAAAGCTTTGAGCGGGTCAGAGCAGGGGACGCCTGTAAGCAGTTCTGTCAGTTTTTGCTTGTCGGAGTCTGAGAGTTTAGAGAACAAATTGCAAAAGTCCAACAAAGTGGGAGAAATTGCTTCACTTGCTTCACTTCTTCCCGCCGTAAGGGTTCTAGCTTCACTCGGTGCTTCACTTGGTTTGGCGAGTGAAGCAACAAGTGAAGCTGTCTCTCGCTCTGTGTGGGCAAGTGAAGCAAGTGAAGCAATATTCAGAGGTGAAGCAGAAGTTTGAACAATTCCCGACAAATAGAATTTCCCTTTAAGGGGGTCAAGACTGCCACCTTCGGTATGTCGCATTTTCTGGATTTTAGGAAAAATCTCTGAAAACCTTGCAAACACTTGGTTTATAGCTTTCACAGGCGTGTCATATTTGTTAGGAAGGTCATGCCAAACCATCTTGTTCTTGCCTTCTCTATCTTCAATTTCCAACGTCCCTGTCTCCTGATACCAGTCAAGCAGCAGCTCCCACGCATCTTCGATGTAGATGCGACAACCAGATTGTGCCTCAATACCAACATCGCGGACAAATTGCCAGAGGTGGCGGCTTTCCTCCTGGGCCTTCTGCATTGCATCCTTGGTTGCCTTGTAGTCGATACCCTCGGTAAGCAACAACGGCAACCGCTCCAGCAACTTGTTAAGCATCGCCGGCGCAATTTGCTCAAGAATGAACTTTTCATCCTCCTTGAAGCGAGGGTCGGCTTCTAATTGCCCCTCGGCAGCGATCGCATTTCGGACATAGGTTTTGTCAAACCTCAGGATGCCGTAACGGTCGTCAATGGCGGCATTTCCCCCAGTGATAGATGGCAGCTTGTTGCAATTAGCAAAAAAGATAGCGGTCGGTTTGTATTCGTAGCTGTCTTTACCCTTCCGCTCGATGTCGATCGGGTCGCCTGTAATGAGTTGCTTAAGACTCTGAATGTTGTCTAGGTCTACTTTTGCCGTGTTTTCAGAAGCCCAGTTGCAGATGCTTCCTTCAATCCCCGCCAGAGTGAATTTGCGCCCCATATCGTAGGATTTAAAATCCGACAGCGACTTGCCAGTCATGCCCTGACCAAAAACAGCAGCTAACACAGCCCGCAAAGTATCTTTACCGTTTGACCCTTCCCCGTGACAGAGCAAACCTTTTACTCCCCGCCCCGTCAACTTTGAGCGCACCAGTTTTAGGTTAAGTGCAGCGGCAGCAGTTCGCAGGAATATTTCACGCTGCGACGGCTCCAAACACTCCAAAAGGTGATCACAATCCGTCGAGTCAACAGCGGGGTCATACTTACAACCGACATAGGTGTAAACGTGCTTGGGGTTATGCGGTACAAGCGAGTGAGAGCCATCAGGGTTAATTTTTACTACGCCGCTAGAAGAGTTTAATCCTTCTGGGTTGATGGTGTTGGGGTCTACAGCTACAGCCAAGAGCATAGAGCTATAAACCTCATTGACGCTTGCAGAGTTAGCTCGATTGCAGCGATATTTTCCCTTAACGAATTCAGAATAGGTACTCAACCAATCAAAGATTCGCCGCTTCTCAGTCGCTTCGGGGCGCAGTTCGTAATGAGTACCAGTGAATTCTAAAAGCTGTCCGGCTACCGATACCCAAGGGGAGCCAGTGTACAGTGCTTCGATGGCTTTTTGGACAAAGTTTTGCTCTGGAGCGGGCGCAGTATCTGGGATGTAGTCCTCGTTACTACTAGAAGACTCCAAATATACTACATCTTTTCGCGTGCGCGGGTGAGAAGTAGAAGAAATATTAGGGTTTAAAGAGTCATTTTTGCGATCGCTTTTTTTGAGTTGTTTTTCCCATTTTTCTAGAGCTGGCGCGCTCGCAGCAGCTTCTTTGAATGCTTCACCGCCTTTAGCTTTAATGAAATCATCCATCCCTTTGAACTGCGTATCCCAAACAGTGATGTGTACTTCACACCCGTGCTCACCTAACAAGCGGCTAAACTTCAAAATGGCTGCACGGCAAGACGGATTGGCCGCATAGTCCGAGTCAAAATCAATGTAATGAGTTGTTCCCGGTTGCGCCCACTCCTCAATAAAGCGTGCCAGCCTCCCGTCTTTTCCCCAGTTCCAAACCCCTGTCAAAGCAATAACTGCTAAGCCCAGACTTAAACCGGCCCCCGCCTTCTTAACTCCTTCTGTCCAATGGCGAGGAATGGATTTGTCAGCGTGAACCTTTGCCCAATAGTCTTTCTCAGGCATTGCCAGAAATATTGCATCCGGTTCCATGCCGCTGCCTGTAAGGTATTTACACTCCTTAGATCCTTCAGGGTGGTGTGGCTTGTCTGGCTTACCTTGCCCGTACCACGTACCCATAAATGCGCCTGTCCGCCAGTTAACGCCTCGACACCACCAGCCACCTGTCTTGATGGGTTCCTTGGGGCGTATTCTTTCGTTAAATTCCTTGACTGTCAGGGATTCTATGTTGAGACGCGCGATTGCTTCCAATACGGCTGAGCCTTCAACCCATTCAATGATGTGTTTTTGGTTGAAAGATTTGAAACTTTGAAATGCAAAATTTTCCCCGTTGGGGTAGGATGTAGTCATATGCCCTCCTTTTGGGCGACGTGATCCAAAAAAGCCGCTGTTTCAGGTTCCAATTGTCGCAGCGGTTTTTTGGTGCTTACAAGTAGTATTTGACAATTTAGAGCTAGACAGGGGGAACCGCTCCGCTGAAATTAATAAGCGGAGGCGGCTATGAAATCACAACGCTGTCTCTGTGGCGGCCAATGCCTATCCCACAGACTTTGCTTTATTTCCTCAAAGGTAAAATCTTGCCGCTCAGGGATGCGGTTGCTATCTAGGGTTGTCTCTAGAAAAAGTAGTAGAAGTATTGCAGGGCTGAAGAATGTCGTTCGTAAGGCAGCCCATTCACCTAGCCACACACTCGCAATAATTTTAGTAACTGAAATCTCCCAAAAAGCTTGGCTTTTAGACACACTCTGCTTGTTGAGCCTGCGTCGTGTGAGCAGGATGAAAGCCCTTAGCACTTCATTGAGCCGGAGCCAATAATTTCTCCCTGTTATTCCCTCTAACAAATTAAATACTTGAAACAAGTTGCGACCGCCCTGGGGCGCCACACAAGAGAGAAATGGCTTTAACTTACGAAGAAGGGACTTGTTCATGAGATCTAATTTTACCTTGAGTGGACTTTTTGGGGTTTATGGCAAAGCGTCCCGATTCAGAAGATGCTCCCGCTCCGCTTCCAGTTGCGCCCATACCTGCCCCATCGTCATACCAGTCTGGCGAGCCAATCTTTTTAGCAAATGTATCCTGGGTGTGTAGACGTTAGGCTTGGTGCGTCGAAGTAGAGCTCGGCGACTACAGGTTTGTAGCTTGGGGTAAAAAAGTAGTTTCATCTAATTGAGTCTGTTTGGTCTTGATGCAAAGTGCTACGGATCAACCCTAGGTTGCGTATAACACCCAGGTGGATGAAACATAAGCCTGATAAAGGTTTGGCGCTTCATATTGGCTGGTTTAGCCTTGGCTGACCTGTCAACCTCTGAAGCGCTTGCTCTGCAAGCATTTGAGTATAACGGTTCTTATGAGAAACCCTAGGGTTGTGCAAACCGCTATAAGATTTTCAGCGATACTCGATAGTACGCTTGCTAACTTTTCCGAAACCTATTAGGTTTCTTAAGCAATAACGCTAAAAAACAGGTGCTACAGCTACTCTTCAACCGAACCCTTGCACTGTTGCACACACTCAAAATTTTCTACGTAGTACGAGTACAAACCGGGTTCATCTCTTCGAGCATAGAAGTGCTCGTTCGACTGCCACGTAAAGTCCTTGGCCCTGAATGCAGCTAGTAGCTCGGAAATCTGCGATTTAGTTCCAACAATTCTGATATTTGCTCCTCGTTGCTTTGCGGTTTTTGTCATTACTTTTACTCCGGTGCTGGTTTAAATTTTATCGGCACCGAGCTCACTAACTCAATTTCCTTTATCAATACCGAAGGGACTTCTCGATATTGATAAATGGGATTGTCTTTATTGTTATTGACGTAAACAATGTTGCAATTTTGAAAAACAGCATCGTCGTGAATTATTGTCCCAGGCGGTTTTCTGAAGGTAGCTCGGGTAATGTATGGGGCGCGTTGTTTGTCTTGATATATTAGTTTGACAATCATGGCTTTTTGGTTTTACTGGGTATCACACAGTCTGGGGACTGACAAAGACGTGGTCGGGGGGCGGGTCATAACCTGGCTTCCCCCCGACCCACGCTCCTAATCGTCTAGCCCGTTGTCTACAGTGTCTACAGCGTCCACATTGTCTACAGCTCCTACAATTTCTGCAACCAATTCACGCCAAAGCGCGCGCGCAGCTTTGGCCGCCAAACGCGAGCGGACAAGGCGAATGGGTTGCTTCTGACTTTTAGCTTCCAAAAAGTAAGCCACTAGCTTGCCTACAGCCGCGTTTGGCGGTCGATTTCGCTGCGGTTCAATGCGGGTAAAAATCCATTGCCATAAAGCTTTTCGGCAAACATCACTGCCTGTTTGAGAAGTCTTTTTCTTGTCATCGCCTGACCATTGACGCACGGGAGCCACACCAAGACTTTTCATAAAACGTGCCTCGCTACGGCGCTTTGTTGTAACTTTCTTGGAGTTACGCCCCCTCGTTTTGACTACTTCTGGCTTGTTGTCTGAACCAAAGAAGTTTTGAATGGGGAAAATCTGGCTAAGGATTATCCCTTGAGTTCGGACGCCAAACCCAAACCGGGCAAAGACTTTTCTATACGGAAGAAACCGCATATCTGTCTTAATCAGGTTCGCAAGTTCTGTTTCGATCAGCCGTTCTTGCAGCGCCAGGTCGCAGTACATCTTAGCGGCAAACCTGCATTCGTCTGTGAGTCCAGAGCCGACGCTCAGGTCGTAAAGGCGATCATACCTGGAAGAGTTTCGCTCCCCTGCTATCCAGCCCCATAGCAAAGGCGGTAAGTTGTCATCCGCTCCGATCGCCGATTTCACGTTCATGACTTCCGGAAACTGCCAAGCCAAATCTTGTCGCAGGCGATTGATTATGGGCGACTGCACGCGGTTGTAATGGCACAGTCTGAGGCAGAGCTCGCGGACACGCACAGTCACAGCATCGCGCACCTGTAAAAATCGCCGGGGTAGGTGCTGATAATCGAAGTAGTAGCAAGCTAGGGCGAGTGCATCTGCATCATCGTCTTTGTCTGGAAGGTCAAGAGTTTTGCGGTAGCTCGGAAGCTTATTGTTGCTAACAAGTCGCACCTCTACACCCACCTTTGCAAGTTGAATTCCCCAGAGCCTCTGATAGTTAATTCCTGTGGGTTCCATCAGAGCCACGTCCGGCTTGAGCGCTAGCAACTGCTTGATTCCCGCAGCATCAGCGTTCAGCTTGAAAAATTCTAAGGAATGATAAGCCTCCCGAGGCTGAGCAGGCTTTTGGGTTAACAGGCACGCGACAACAGAGCTTTTGCAAATATCCAGCCCTAAAACTCTAAGCCCAGGGGCTGAATTATTTCCCGTATCAAGCGATTGAGGTTGATTGTCTACAGTGTCTACAACCTGCGGAGGAATGCCGTAGGTTTCTAACAGCGCTTCCCACGTAGCAGTTCTGGAAAGCTTACCGAACCGCTTGGCGTCTTCGCTGGTAAAACCACAATCGGAAGCGATCGCCCTAAGTTGGTCAATTCGGCGGTGGCTGACAATAGGTTTATTCATTGTTGCCCCCTTCCGCACGTTCTGCGGCAAGCATGATGGCGACCACAGTTGTGGTGATTTCTTCCAACCGCTGATTTGCTAACTCTAGGGCAGCCGGGACGGCATCACGATAAAGCTTTAAAAGCAACAATGCCTGAGAACTCCGAACTGGCTCAGGCAATACGCTCTCACTCAGATGGGCGTCGAGCGAAGTTAACAAGACTGTACAGTCCCGAGAGTTCATCAAACCTTCGGCACAACGATTTGCAAGGATTTGCAGTCGCTTGAGTGCTTTGATATCGATGACAATTTTGCCACTCCAATCAAGCGTTAAGTTTTGCGATCGCCCTTCCGGGGTCGCGTCATTTTTTGGCATAATAAATCCGCTCCAAGCGTTCCAATACAACGTTTGGGGAAGTCGTGACTTGTTCGGTGTTGACGCACCGGGCAGTCGCGCCTCAATCTTCCTTGTTACTTACGATCGCAGTATTGCAGCCAATTGTCAAGGGGTGACTGCAAAGTTTTGTGTCCCAAAAGTTGCCCGTAGAATCAACATATTAACAGCATCAAAGCGGGCGTAAATGCTCCAATATTTTGTTATCTAAATAGTGGGAATTAATAATACTTTCCGACGTATCACACCAGCGAGCAATTACCGCAGATGGGATACCTTGCGCCAATTGTTCGCTAATAAAAGTATCCCGACAAGAATATGGGGTAGTAGGCTTGTAACCAGGTTCCCGTGTCTTGTCAGTGATAGGTACAACTATCTTGTGCCAAGCTCTTTGAGAAAAATTGCTGTAGTTGATGGCCTCCCCAGTTGGAGAAGAAAAAACCAATTCTTTAGAATCAAACTGTTTGGGCTTAATTGACACTAAAAACTCTTTCAACTCATTATTACAGGGGAATTTTCGGTGTTTGTTATTTTTACTACCCTTACTCTCAACAGCTTTGCCCTCAATGAACTGAATGCTGCTGTTGAACAAAACGTAAGAACAGTCTGGCGAGACATTTCCCCAATTCAAGCCAATAGCTTCGCTAGGACGACAACCCGTTAAAAACCAAAATTTTACTAATGGGTAATATGTGTGGTAACAGTGTCCGGGCTTATTTTTGTGAGACTCAAAAGCTTGTAACACCAGCAACTTTTCTTCAGTGACAAAAGCATTAGGATTGGGGTCATTCTGCCAGTTGTACCTAGGTAAATCATTAGCCATATCTTTGTAGGGACTAACAGGCAAAATAATTAACCCATGCTTGATACCCCAATTAACAGCAGCATTTAAGTGGGTGAGAATGCGCTTAGTCATGTCTCCCGTTGTTGTCCCTAAAAGGACTTCGCGAACTTCTAGCGCTTGCAGAATATCCGAAGGACACTTGGCTACGTGTCGCCCCAACGTAGTCCGTAAGTAGTGCAAAGACTTTGGCTTGAGCGCACCCTGCTTGTAGTTTAAATATTTGTCCCACAACTCTTGCAGCGTCAGACCTGTTGCCCCAAATTTAGCCTGTACCAGATTCCTGTGTTTGTGGGGTTGGACAGGCTTGTATTTGCTTAAATCATTTGGGTCAAATATCCCTGTCAGGATGTCAAGCTCAATCTGCTTAGCCTTACATTCTGCGATCGCCCGGTTTTCCAAAGTATCCGCCAGACCGATATACAGAAACGTATTTTTACCGGAATAAAGCTCGCGGGGTAAATGAAGGCGTAGCATACCTCGGCTTGCCATCACTCCGACAGTCCCCTTTCTCCGACGCTGAGATTGGTTTATTTGCACGATCGCGCCCTCAACTCTACAGAGCTACAATATCAAAATGTTGTGCAATTGTTGTGCAATTGTTGTGCATCTTTGCTTGGTTTTAACTAACTAAACCTTGAAAAACTTACGCACAAAGGGATGCAATAATTTGATGCTACTGCCTTCTAAGCAGCGAGCCGCAGGTTCAAGTCCTGCCGTACCCGTTACACAAATTTAATGATATCAATGGTTTCAGCACTTTTTTACCAAAAAGGAGAGAGCGGTTGAAATCTTATTTGCTTCGGATTGGTTTCGGATTCTGGCATCCGAAACCAATCCTTGAAAAAGCCCCGCCTGCCCAACCCGGACTCATCTTCTCTCGGACGGGCGATCGACAGTGCTACCCTTCTGAGTATATGTTTGCCACAGCCGATGTGGTATCATAAAAAGTCTATTGTGTCAATACCCAAGCGCCGGCGATGTTAAAACAGCACCATCCGCCGATTGTGGGTCGAGTAGCCCTCAGGGGTTATCCTTAGTAATCAGGCTAGTTTCCGACAGGTTTGGATATGTTCCCAACAACTCTATTTCATATTCCCCAAAATTTAATGCTATTACTCGACCGCAGCGCGATCGACCGATTAAAGCCCCTATTCGCGCAAGCAAGCGGAATGCCTATAGTTGCATCGGAAAATACGGCAACAATTGCGCTCCTATTGGTTGCTCTGGGAATTCTGGGTTGGGGATTTTATCGCGCCAGACCTTTTGGCAAACTGGGAATTTTGGCTTGGTTGCAGTCAGTTGCCCTGATGAGTCCCTGGTTGCTGTTCTTTGGTTTGTTCGCCGTCGGCATTTACCTCAATCTAGTTGCGGTATTGTTGCTGCTGGTGGCATCCACGGGATTATACATTTATCTGGGCCGGCAATTGCGTAAGGCTGCATCCGATGCAGCGCTGCAAAAGCGCCCCGATGCTGCTGAGGTAAAGTCCCAAAGCGATGCTTTCTCGGCCCCTGACTCCCAGCCGACACCAGCCAAAGAAACCATAAAGATCGTCACCTCGTCGCCGGAGAATAATGAATCAGAAAAAATTCCCGTTCCAGTTGAAGACCTCAAGGCAATTAAAGGCATCTTTGGCATTGATACTTTCTTTGCCACAGAAACAATTCCCTATCAAGATGGGGTGATATTGAAAGGCAATCTCCGAGGAGACCCCGAACAAGTACACTCACGTTTGACGGCAAGTTTGGCAGAAAAATTAAACGATCGCTACCGCCTATTTTTAGTAGAAAATCAGGACGACAAGCCAGTAGTTATTATCTTGCCCAGCACCAACGACCCGCAGCAAACTAACGTATCTCAAAAAATCCTAGCAGTCGTGCTGCTGCTGGCAACAATTGCTACTACCTTAGAAACAGGCGGTTTGCTGCTAGGTTTCGATTTCTTTAACTCGCCCGGTCGATATCTCGAAGTGCTGCCAATTGCGGCAGGAATTTGGGCGGTTTTAGGCTCTGGCGAAATTGCTCGCCGAGTGCTGGCAAATCGGTACAAGGTTCGCTTGAGTTGGCCGTTTTTTATACCAACTTTGCAGATAGGTTGTTTTGGAGCGATCGACCGTTTTGAGTCGCTGCTACCCAACCGTAAAGTTTTGTTTGACCTCGCTTTTGCGGGGTCAGCCGCTGGGGGAATAGTTTCTCTGCTAATGCTGGTAACGGGTTTGCTGCTGTCTCACCCCGGGAGTTTGTTTCAAATTCCCGCAGAATTTTTCAAGGGCTCGGTTTTGGTGGGAACTTTGGCAAAAGTGGTTTTGGGTGCCCGCTTGCAGCAGCAGATTGTTGACGTTGACCCGCTGGTAGTTATTGGTTGGTTGGGCTTGGTAATAACGGCGATTAATTTGATGCCCGCCGGACAGTTGGACGGGGGTAGAATAATGCAAGCCATCTACGGTCGGAAAATAGCAAGTCGCGCTACTTTGGCGACGTTTGTGGTGCTGGCGATCGCTTCTTTAGTTAATCCTTTGGCTCTGTATTGGGCGATCGTGATAGTAATTTTACAGCGGAATCTGGAGCGGCCGAGCCTCAACGAGCTGACTGAGCCTGACGACGCTCGCGCAGCTTTGGGTTTGCTAGCTTTGTTCTTGATGATTGCTGCGCTGCTGCCGTTGACTCCGGCAATGGCTGGCCGTTTGGGAATTGGGAACTAACAGTAGCCAGGTGTTTTTGGTAATAGCCTCTTGGGGTGCGGTAAATTAGTGGAATATAGGAATTGAGCGATCGAACTGGGAAACTCAAGGGCGATCGGGTTCCTAACTACCAAAATTTTGGGGTGAGAGCCTCGCCCATAAGCCGACGAATTTAATTAATCTTAAGAAACCCCTTGAGGATTTGTAGGGCGGCTGTATACTGAGTCAAGGAGGTGAAGCAAGTGTTTAATTTGACCTGGGAATTTAATTTGAAGCCCACAGCGACACAGATAGCAGTTTTTGAAGACTCGCTAGAACAGTGCCCGAAGGTGTACAACTCGGCCTTGAAAGAGTGCAAAGACGGGTACAACTCACGCAAATGTCAAATTAACTCTTGCTCCAAAAGCTCCGAGTACATTATTCCTGCTGACGGGTCCTTACCGACATATTCAAGTCAGTCCAAGGCTTTAACAGCATACAGAAAAACCAGCCCCGCCCTGCAACGAGTAAACCCGGCCCTACTGCAACAAACGCAGCGTTTGTTGGAAAAAAGTTTCGTCAGTATGTGGGAGCAAAGCCACGGGTTCCCTCGGTTAAAAAAAAAGGGAGCTTTGAGGTCTTTTAACCAACGGCAGTTGGGTACAACTTTCCCTCAAGGCAACCGATTTAAACTGCCTGTAATTAGCTGCATCAAGTTTTGGCAGGATCGTCCCATCCCCCAAGGCGCAATCGTCAAACCAGCTCGCGCAGTTAGACGGTCTACTGGCTGGTACATAATGTTGACATTGCCATGGGATGTCTCGATTCCAGATACTATTCCTCACGGCAATCCCGTAGGAATTGATATAGGGTTGACTAATTTTGTTGCAACTTCTAACTGGCTTTTAATTAAAACAACGAGGTTTTTTGCTGAGGCAGAACGCAAACTTAAATTTTTGCAAAAGCGCGTTACTCGAAAAAGAATCGGGTCGAACAACCGGAAAAGAGCTTCGGAAAAAGTCGCTTTGCTGCATGAATACCTTGCCAACTGCCGAAAAGATTGGCATCGCAAGTTGTCACATCAAATCTGCGATAACGCAGGGATGGTGTTTCTCGAAGACCTTAATCTGGTCGGATCCAAAGCGGCGATGTTAGCCAAGCACTGCTTAGATCCTGGGTTCGGGCAATGCTTCAATATATTGGAGCAAACTTGCTTTAAACGCGGTGTATATTTCCAAAAAGTAGACGCTAAAAAGACGAGCCATCTCTGTCCTACTTGTCTTAATGAAACAGGCAAAAAAGAGTTATCAGAACGAGTTCACTCGTGTCACCATTGCGCCTATACAACCCACAGAGATGTTGCAGCCACACAAGTAGTCCTCAAGCGAGGGCTTGCAGCCCTAGGGCATAGGGTCAATATGGACCGCATGAGGGTAAATTCATGGAAATCCCTGCGAAGCAATAATCCCCACGCCTTCTTGCCCGGGAGTGTCAATAATTTCCAATTAAGCTCCCCGCCCTGGGGAATTTCTCTATTACCAAAAGTTGATTTTTTGATAACCCAAAATTTGTTTAAACTGGATCGATTAAGTTTAAATAACTTATCTGAGCTTATAGGATAAAGTCATGGCTAATCAACTTCCTCCTCTATTGGTAACTTTTGATACAGATGTTTTAATGGCTGGCAGAACTCAAGTGTGGCAAGAATATGCCAAGGTAGGAACTTGCTATATCCCGGAAGTAGTGTACGACGAAATAGATCGTCTCACCGACCAAGCGGTGGAACCGGCCATCGAGCAAGTAGCTAGGGAGTTTATGCGCTTTTTTGCCGACAGCGGCTGGATTGCAACAGACGCTCAAGAGACGCACCGCGCTCTCGAACCTTCGATCAAAAATCAAAGCAAGCAAGCCATGCTTGTAGTGGCGACGGCTCAGTGTGTTTACGGTTTGGCTCAGGAAAACCCGGAGGCATTGGTGATTTTTGTGTCCAACAGCCAGCCTCTGCTGAAGCGGCTGGCTTCTGTGGGGAGTACGAATCTTTGCGGGATTACCGGGGCGATGCTGTTAAATTGGGCGAGGAAAGGGGAACGCCCGCCGGCCGCGACTCAGCAATTGCAAAGTTTGATGCGCACCCTCGCCGAACGCAAATCGACTCCGCGCTCTAACAGCAGAATTCAGGATGCTGCTTTAGGGAAAACGGGGGCTTCTGCTAGCCAGTTAACGGGGACGCCCAACACTTCTGATTTGCAGTCGTCCAGCAGTTTTACTAAAACTAATAAAACGGGTTTGACTCAGAAGCGCAGTGCGAAGTCGCGCCCCAAAACGCCGCCCCCCATTCGCGAGGACTTGAGAGATTACGAGCCGGCTGTATATCGCAGGACACATATTACACCTCCGAAAAAAAGGAACAGCAGTTTTGTATCTATTGTGTTCAATTTTTTGGGAGCGTTATTTTTTTTCACGGTAGCGGTAGGTATTTTGTGGCGAGTGTTCGATGTTAGGGGTTTTAGAAAGACTTTTGTGCCGGCTCTACCGCAGCCTGTGCAACAATTTGTTAAGTCGATCGACCCTAAATAATCTGGTTTTCTGAAACTTATACCTTCTGCTCCGGCCCACTTGCACCTTCGGAAACTGGGATAGCACGCTTGGTTAACAAATCGCTTCGCTCCCCTAAATATAGCGGTAAGCTGCTTGTGGCGCACCCTAGGATTAGAATTTATGGCTTTAATCCGTTGGGAATTTTCAACGGCTACTATCAGAACTGAAGATGAACGCTTCACTTTACCAGTCCAAAAATCCATCGCCATGCTGAACTGGAACGCAATAATTAGTGGATTAGCACTGGCTTTGGCGGGTTTTGCTTATGCTTTAGTATTTTTTGTTCTTCTTCCCTTCAGACAGTACGATTATGCAGCACCACTTGGGGCTATAGCAATGGCGATCGCCCTTACTATAGCAATGAATTGGCTACTATCTGCATCGTTGCTCACTGGGTGGAGTTGGGTGGGTGCATTATTTGCTTTTCAGGTAGCCCTCATGTTGTTTGGTAGCGTGTTTCTGGAAGATGGGCTGTACCTGCCAAATTTGTTGTTTTTTGGGACTATGAGCGTAGGATATGTGAGCGTTTCTACCAGTTTTTCACAACAAAAAACACTGGTAATTGTGGGTTTCTGTACGGTATTTTTCCTAGCTTCAATGTACTTATCTTTGATTGGCGGCTATGTACTCCAAGGCAAAAATCCGTTTCAAGGTTCTTCTACCCAGATGCTGCCGCTGTTGAATCAAAGGGTAGAAATTATCACTGACAATCCCAAACAATTGTATTTGAATGGCAAAACTGGGGAGCTCACGCATATTGACCGTTATGAGGTGACAGTGAAACTAGATTCTAGAGGAGACGAGAGATTGAGGTGGCCCTATGTCGATGTTTGGTGGCAGGATATCAAGGCTGCTAGCGAACAGAAATCGCAGTAATTTATATCGTTTCCGCTTGCCTCGGAATAATAAAATCGAGTCATTAGTCATTAGTCAACAGTCATTAGTCAACAGTCATTAGTCAACAGTCAACAGTCAACAGTCAACAATTCCGGAGGAGTGCAACCGGAATTGATATCATTTACTCTTTAAAGCTGGTTCAGTTCCTTCTACAGGTCGCACAATTGTGGGTTTATTGGTAGATTGTTTCTGAAAAAGTGCCTTGAGTGCCAAGTCAAGATTTTCTGCCATGACGATGCGGTTTTCGTAGGCAGCAATAACTCTGATTAAAGTTGGCAAACTATTGCGTTCGGCTTCTAAGTAAAGAGGTTCGACATACAGTAAAGATTGTTCTATGGGAATTACTAATAAGTTTCCTTGAAGTGCTTTGGAACCCTGGCGATTCCAGAGAGAGATTTGTTCGGAAATAACCGGATCTTGGTTAATTAAAGCTTCTATTTGTTCCGGACCGTAAACTAATCGCTGTTTGGGGAACAGATACAGCAGCAATTTTCCGTAATCGCCACCATCCGAGCGCCCTGCAATCCAAGCAATTAAATTGTTGCGACTTACTGGTGTAAATGGGAGCAGCAAAATAAATTCTTCTGCTGTTTCCGTGGGCAGTTTCGTAATCAAATAATACGGTGCTACGGGCTGCTGTTCGCTACCATAAATTTCATTTGGAACTCGCCACAAATCCTCCCGATTGTAAAATACTTGCGGGTCTTCCATATGATAAGTTAGCAAGCGTTCTGATTGAATGCTCAACAAATCTACTGGATATCTGATATGTTTTCGGAGAGCGGGAGGCATTTTGTCAAGGGGTTTGAAGAGTCCGGGAAAGATAGCCATCCAACTGTTAATAATCGGATCGAAGGGATAGGCAACGTAGAAGTCAACAGACCCGTTGTAGGCATCAATCACTACTTTAACGGAGTTGCGGATGTAGTTAAACTCATGATTGCCCGGGTCAGAATACGGATAGCGCTCGCTCGCTGTATAGGCATCGATAATCCAGTAAAGATAGTTGGGAGATTTATCAGTAGGCGAGGGAGAAGGTTTAATCTGGTTGCCATTTTTATCTCGATCTTTTTCTATATCATCATTGGTAAGGTTGGCGTTTGCTGCTACTAAATAAGGGTCGGAATCGTAGCGCAAAAAAGGAGCAATTGCCCGGACTCTTTTGTTAATATTTCGGCGGTACAGCAATTTAGTTTCTGGCGTAAAATTGCGCGTCAGCGCCATTTGCCAATTTTTGAGATAATTAGCAAACAGCCAGCGCCGCCACATAGAACCGATCTCAATTCCGCCCCTACCGCTGTAAGTATTGTAAACATTGTCTTCGCCGCTGGGATAGTCGAATTCTTCGACTTTTGTGGGCGCCATTGCGTCTGTATCGGTTAGTTCGCCGTAGTAAATTCGCGGGTAGCCGATCGGAATACTGGCCCGAATTTGAGCGCTGGTTATTTCCAAAGCAGCCTCTCCTTTCTGGGTTGCAACCCCAATATCTTTGACAAAATAATCGGGTAAACCGCCGACACCGACTGTATTTACTGGAGAAAGAGTAAAGCCGTAACCGTGAGTGTAAACCAGGTGCTTGTTCACCCAAGTTTGAGCTTCGGGGGCAACTGCTGTGTAATCTAATTCCCGCGCTGCCAGAAACACTTGTTGGCTTTCAGCATCTCCCTTTTTAGCTTTTTCATTTTTGATTGTGTAGCGCTCGATATCGGCATCAGGAAATGTATAATAGGGTCGGATTTGCTGTAACTGTCGGGTGGTTTGCAGCAGCGGTCGCTTGTCCCACAGCCGGATGTTGCTAATAGTAAGTTGATTTTTTTCTAAGTCTGCATAAGTAAGTTTTCCGGCGGGATCGAAAGTTTTTATTTCTATATTGTTGAGGTCAAAGGCTTCTTGAGTAAAGGCTATGCTGCGCTGGAGGTACGGCTTTTCTCGTGCTAATTCGTTGGGTTTAACTAGGAGTTGCTGCACAATTTGTGGCAGCAGCCAACCTCCTAAAATACTTAAAGTTAGCCACGCTATAATAATCTTTTTTATGAGTTCATTTTTAATTTTTAATCGGTAAACCTGGCACAGCATCAAAAGTGCGATCGCCCCCGCCAAAATACTCAAAAATCCATACCAGGGCAGCCGCACCGTCACGTCAGCATAATTCGCCCCGTAAGTAATGTCTCCCCGCGAATACAGCAATTCGTAGCGCCCCAGCCAGTAGCGGAATGCAACGGCTAGCATTAAAGCTGCACCCAACCCGTACAAGTGCCGCTGCTGCGATCGAGAAAACCCCAAAAATATCCCTTGACTTAGGCTATTTCCAGACAGCAAATAGGTTAAACCACAAGATACTAAACTGTACAAAAATACAACTGTCATCCAGAATCCTAGCAAATCTAAGATTGGCAAAATAAATACATAAAAGCTAATATTTTGATTGAAAAGAGGGTCGGTTGTGTTAAAATTAGTAGGGTGAAAATATTGCAAAACATTTGTCCAGCGACTGGCGGCAATGGGCCCGATCGCCAAACTGAAAAAAAGGGCGATCGCCCGCAGCCAAAAATCAGGCTTAATTACCACAGCTAACATTGTCCCCAGCAGCAAGCCTAACTGCCACCAGCGAGAAAATAGCTGCACCGCCCCATGCTGAATTGACTCAATTCCCAATTGCAGGGGCGGTGGAGGTAAATTGCCAGCTATACCGAAATAGGTGAGGCTGTTTGCAGCTAACAGCCCGCAGTGAATTACTGTCAAAGTTGCGATCGAAGTCAATCCGAATACCGCCAACAGCAGCCAGAAAAAGGTTATTTGGGATTTAGCAACAGGTAATTCGTAATTCTTCTCCGTTTTGTTGGCCCTCAGTGAAGCCCATAGCGCCCCTGCAACCGGCGATTTCATTTCTTCTGCGGGATGTTGCAGGCGGCGGGCTAAAGCCAAATTTCCGAACAAAAAGACAGAAGAAACAGCAAAGGCGATCGCCCCCAGCAACCCTTGAGTTTTTAGCTTTAACAGAAAAACCTGAAGATATCCAACTTCCTGAAACCAGAGAATTTCTGCAACAATGCGGGAGGCCAACTCCAAAACCAGCCACAGCCCTACAATCAGTAGGATTATTTGATAAATTCGCCTATTAGTCATTAGTTATTAGTCATTAGTCATTAGTTATTAGTCATTAGTTAGTGGTTGAATGATAACTGATATCAGGTTCGAGCAATTTACCCTCCCGAATGATGGTTTTGTCGCCAGGGTTGGAGGCATTTTTATTCATGGTAATTGACCGGACATAATATGATATCATGTCCGATCGATCGCCCATAATACATAGGGGCGGGTTTGTGAGATTGTCCATTTTTGGCAAATATTATTGTTGAGCCCGCCCGTACAGGAATCAGGGTAATCCACCGGACATGATATGACTCCTGCTTTCGGGTCAACGGCTAACTGCTTTCCTGTCAACTGACTAATGACTAATGACTAATGACTAATGACTAATGACAAACTAACTGTACTGCTGATTGACATCCACATCCAAATTAAACAGTGTTTGCAAAGTTTGCATAGCTTGCCGCCGCGCCTCAATATCCTGCTGAGCGCGCAACTGTACCATCGGATCGTGCAAAATCTTATTCACAATCCCCCTTGTTAAAGATTCAATCACATCTTGATGTTTCTCCGAAAATTCCGAACCCAGACGCGATAAAGCTTTTTCTAACTCTTGTTCCCGAATCAATTCTATCTTATCCCGCAAACAGCTAATAGTGGGAACAGTTTCCAGACTGCGCCACCACAGATCGAAAGCCTCTACTTCCTGTTCGAGCAAGCCCTGAGCTTCCATTGCCATTTTGCGACGGCTTTCGTGATTTTGAGCTACCACTGCTTTCAAGTCGTCCACATTAAACGATCGCACATTAGCGAGTTCGTTGGCATCCGAGTCTACGTTGCGCGGCACAGAAATATCCACCAACATTAAAGGGCGATTCGGGTCTAAAACAGCTTCCAATTTAGCTTTATTTAACAGGGGATCTGTAGCTGCGGTACTGGTAAAAACCAAGTCTGAACTAGCAATTACCTGCATCATTTCCGAGAGCTGATACAGATGCAATTCAGCATCTTTAAACTGACCGGCCAACTCCAGGGCGCCGCGCACAGAGCGGTTGACGATCGAAATATGGCTAGCTCCTTTTGAGAGCAAATGCTGCACCAAAAGCCGCGACATTTTGCCAGCACCAATAATAGCAATTTTGCTGCTTGCTAAATGCTGACCCTTCATTTGAGCCAATTCTGCAGCCGCCGAAGAAATCGAAACCGCACCGGTACCGATACTAGTTTCCGTGCGAACTCGCTTCCCTGCTGTGAGAGCTTGCTTGAACAAGCGCTCTAAAATTCTGCCTACACCTTTGTACTGCTGGGCGAGTTTGTGAGTTTGTTTCACCTGAGCCAAAATTTGTCCTTCTCCGAGCACCAAACTGTCGAGGCCAGAAGCCACTCGCATCAAGTGCATCACCGCATCTTCGTGGAGCAAAATAAACAGGTGAGGGCGCAAAGACTGTAAAGGAACTTTACTGCATTCGGAAAGGAACTGAATAACCTCTCGCACACCAGGCTCCGACTCGCTGGTAACAATATAAATTTCTAAGCGGTTGCAAGTGCTGAGGATGGCAACCTCTTGAATGTGCGGGTACCCGCGCAATTGGGCGATCGCCGCTTCAATTTTCTGTTCTGGAATGCTCAGTTTTTCGCGAACTTCTACCGGCGCTGTTTTGTGGCTGAGACCTACGACTGCAATATTCATATCTGTGATTTGTCACTATTTCTTTCTTAGTTGTTAACAGTCACCTGTTATTAGTTATTAGTTTATCGCTAATTGCTAATCATCGGTGACTGTTAACAGTTAACTGTTAGTGATTAACATTTAACTGTTAACCGCTAACTAATCACTAATTCAATTGCAAAGATTTCGGCTCGTCAAACATATGGATTGTATCCACAAACCGAGCAGTTTTCGACTGAGAAGAAATTACCAAACTTTCAGTGCGAGCGCCGCCGCCAAAGAAGCGAACTCCATTCATCAGCGTGCCGGGAGTAATCCCGCAAGCTGCAAACAGAACTGTTTCTCCAGATGCCAACTCTTCAGCATTGTAAATCTTGTCCGGGTCGGTGATGCCCATCTCTTTAAGTCGAGCGATATTGCTCTCTTTGCTTTCACCGATCAAACCAGTTTTTACAACAGCCGGATCGTAAATTAACTGCCCTTGGAAGTGACCGCCCAAACAGCGCATTGCTGCTGCTGAAATCACACCTTCCGGTGCTGCGCCAATACCCATAAGTGCGTGGATGTTGGAACCAGAAAACGCGCAAGAAATCGCTGCAGAAACGTCGCCGTCGCTGATCAGCCTAACTCTTGCACCCGCTTGCCGAATTTCATTAATTAAATCTTTGTGCCGGGGGCGATCCATCACCACCACGACCAAATCCTCAACACTGCGGCCGAGGCAATCAGAGATAATTTTTAGGTTTTGGGTTGGCGTCTTGCGAATATCTACATGATTTCTGGCAGCTGCTGGAGCAGCCAATTTGTTCATATAGAAATCGGGAGCAGCAAACAAACCACCTTTTTCAGAGATTGCCAAAACTGCCATCGAACCGTTTTGACCGTAAGCCACCAGGTTAGTACCTTCGCAGGGGTCAACAGCGATGTCAATTTCGACCAATTCCTCTAGGTTGCAGATTTCGTTGGCATCTTCGCGGGTACAAATACCTACTTGCTCTCCGATGTAAAGCATGGGTGCGTCATCGCGCTCGCCTTCGCCGATCACGATGCGGCCGCGCATATGAATTTTGTTCATCCGCTCCCGCATGGCTTCTACAGCCACTCTGTCGGCTTCATCTTTTTCGCCTTTGCCCATCAAGCGAGCGGAGGCGATGGCTGCCTGCTCAACTACTTCGATGATCTCTAAACCGATTACATTGTCCACGAACTATGATCCTCCCAACTGCTGATGCGTGCCTTGTGCTCTTTTGCACTCCCAGCCATCAAGTTTATCAGAGGCGGGGATCTGTGCGAGCGCAAGCAGTTGCTTAGTTTGTGTTAACTTTTGCTTCTTTGAGACTGGGGCTGCAAAATCGGGACCCAACAAGCTCAACTATCGATCCCCGAATGCTTCACTCTTGCTTGGCCGCACGCAGGCTGGCCCCCAGGGAGCGGGAAATCGCGGACTCCAGAGGTTCCGGGGAGCGATCGGCTGTTTCAGGCAACTTGTCATCGCGAGTGCCGTTAAAGGTTTTATGATTAGTTTGCGATCGCACGATTTCTCAGAAACCCGGTGGCTGACTGAATTTATAGTTACTAAACCCAATATTTTCCTATAAACCGGGTTTCTGAGCGCAAGTCCTAAGGATGATGGCAAATCAAATGGGCTGCCCCAAATCGCGACGCACTAGACTTTATCAGCGGGAAACAATAAAAAATGATGATGAAAGCCCAAGATATTATGACGACAGAAGTTGTCACCATTCGCGGTTCGGCAACTGTAGCTGAAGCAGTGGCGATGATGAACGAACTGTGTTTGCGCGCGTTAATTGTGGAACGCCGCCACGACCAAGACGCCTACGGCATTGTCACGGAAACGGATATTGTTTACAAAGTAGCAGCCTACGGAGTAGACCCGAAAAAAGTCCGCGTTTTCGAGATTATGACCAAACCGTGCATCACGGTGAATCCCGACTTGGGCGTGGAATACGTGGCGAGGTTGTTCGCCAATACAAGAATCCGCCGAGCTCCGGTGATTAAAGATAAACTGCTGGGTATTATTTCGGTAACGGATATCTTGACAAAAAGCGATTTTGTCGAGAAACCGAAAAGTGTTTTATTTGAGGAAGAAATCGAAGAGGCGATCGCGGAGGCCAGAAGTATCTGTGCCGAGAAAGGCGTTACTTCCAGAGAGTGCGCGGTAGCGTGGGACATTGTAGAGGAAATGCAGGCTGAGGCTTCTCACCAGCGATCGATGAAGCTTGACAAAACGGCTTTTGACGAGTATTGCGAGGAAAATCCCGAAGCTGCTGAAGCGCGGATGTACGAGAGTTAATTTAGTTATTAGTCATTAGTCAGTTGACAGGAAAGCAGTTGGCATTAGGAAGAATAAAAAATTCTGCCTTCTACCTTCTGCCTTTCTTAAATCCTGCGCTCTACCTTCTGCCTTCAGAAGAATGTCATCTAAAGGTGTGATATTATAGTCAGACATTACTGAGCTTAGAGTAGAAATCTTTATGGGTTTGGTTGAAACAGTAAAAAGGCTGGCTGGGTATAAAGCGTGGGCCAATGAAATTACTTTTTCAACAGTAACATCCCTGTCAGAAGGTGAAGCAACTAAAGAACGCAAAACCCGCTATAAGAACATGATTTATACGCTTAATCATGTATACGTTATCGATTGTATTTTTAAAGCTCATTTAGAAAACCAGCCTCACCCGTATACTGCGAGAAATACCGAAAATTATCCACCATTAGAAGAGCTATGGAAGGCAGTCAAAATTATTGACCAGTGGTATATTGACTATGCTCATTCGATTTCTGAAAAAGAGTTATTAGAAATTGTAAACTTCCAATTTGTTGATGGAGGTGAAGGGGCTATGTCACGTAGTGACATGATTCTTCATGTTGTTAATCATGGAACCTATCATAGGGGTTTAGTAAGTGACATGATGTATCAGGTGCCCGCAGTACCCCCTGCGAATGACTTAACTGTTTACCTAAGAGATGTGATATGAAGCCACTCAAGTAGTTCTCGGCGGTAGCAATGATGAACGAACTGTGTTTGCGCCTGTTAATGGTTAGAGACGATTATTTTAGCGATAGAGCAGGGATATCAAAATCGTTTTGAGAGGTACGATAGCGAAGATGCAGAAGCCTTCAATCAAGCTGAGGCAGACGCAAGAATTTTCGAGCAAGCCTATGTGAACTTTAATTCTGGTTTTCCACTAAGGGGAGCTTACCTCCTGCGGGGGTAGTTCGGGGGGCTATCTTCTTTGTCCCGTCTCGGTTTTAGCGACTTGACTGCCGACAAACTGCAGTCATGTATTTAAGATTTTCTTAATACTTAGGGCGAGAGTATTGTTCTCTGATAAATTTAAGCAAAAACCCCGCCACATAAGCGTTGTAAGAGATTGTAGTCCTGTAAAAGACTTGGACGCTCCGGGCAAGTCTCACCTGGCAATGGTTTCAGACGGAAGTTACCCCGCACACGGGGTAAGTTCCGACTAAGACATACAGCGGATGAAGAAATTTAAGCCGTAATCCTGCTTCACAAGAATGCTATCGCAGTTAAGGCGACCAAACAACCTAACTGAATTACTAAGCACAAAAGGCGAAATATTGGATTAATTCCAGCGATGTGAATCACTGAGTGTACAAGCCGAAACACAATGTAAATAACGATCGGCAAATCTACCGCTGTTCCTGATACGCCCCGAACTGTCAGCAGGAAAACAACTCCTAGATATAAAGGCAGGTTTTCTACTAAATTGGACTGTACCCGAAATAGTCGCCACAGCAAGCTGTCATCGTTTGGTGTGCCAAAATCTTTAACCGATCCACCAGTAGATAGATGTCGCATCCTGACGGCGAGTAGAAGGATAACAACAGCAATTGTCCACAAAATGAAAATTGCTAAACCCCAGAGAGGAAAGGTCATGTTAAGCGAATTCATAAACAAACCTCGTAAAACTTACTAATAGTTTAGGAAGCTCGCTATTGATAAATATAGAAAAAAGTTGCGGGATTTTTGGTACATTATTGCGATCGCCCTGGCAGGAATTGTTTCGGTGTCATCCCCAGCAAGCGCTTGAAACATCGGGTGAAGTGACTTTGGTCGCAAAATCCGACTCGCAAAGCAATATCTGTGATATTAAGTTCGCTCTGGCGTAACAGGTACTTGGCTTTGTCGATGCGGCGCTGTAAGATGTACTGGTGGGGCGTTATACCCGTACTTTGCTTGAACAGACGTAAAAAGTGATAAGGACTGATTTGGACGATCGCAGCAAGTTCAATTAGCTTTACCTCTTCATGAAGATGTTCGTTGATATATTCCGTTATCTGTTGCAGTTTGAATTTAGATAATCCATCCCTATAGCTAGAAAGCCGAGGTGGCGCGGTGCAATAATTCCGCAATAGATGAATAGCCAATCCGGTTTTGAGACTATCAATCAGCAAATAACCGCCGATTTTGCCCGCTTCTAATTCTTGTCTCAAGGCAGAGAATATCCCTTGAATCAGGATATCTTGCTCTGTCATATAATGAGGGATGAGTTCAATGCGATCGGGATCTATCAAATCTTGGGCTACTTGTTTGAGGAGTGCAGGGTCGATCGCCAAAATGGTAAACTGAGCTAAAGTATTCCAATTGCAGCGCTGGGAAATACACGCCGGAATCACCGCAATGTCTCCCTGATTCCGGGCTTCTGTTTTCAGCTTACCATCCAACCACCGTTCTCCCGATCGCTCTCCCGATACCTCAAAAGCAGGACAATGGGCAATAACGTGCCATGAACCTTGATGTTCGGGCGTCTCAAATTTTGGCTGTTGATGGTGTTCGTAATAGAGATTATCCCATCCCGAACTTGTCATGACCGCGGGCTGAGGTAACAAAAAATCTGTTGCCTTTTCTTGGCTGAAATCAATCAGTTTTACCTCAGGTTGTGATGTTCTCATCTTTCGCTTAAGTAGATTGAGAATTCTTTGATTTTCGTGACGGTCAATTCTGTAGGGTGCGGACCTGTCATATATGCGATGGGAGTTGCAGATTGACGGGTGGCGACGCACCGGTGCGATAACGGTTTTCTTTCTTAACTGTTTGGCCGAGTCATACAAAACACGTTCAGCTTATTCCCATCAAGATCCCGAAAATATCCGGCATAAAACCCCGGCAACACGCCTCTTGGTCCGGCAGGTCCTTCATCCTTAGCCCCAAGTTCGATCGCTTTGTTATAAACTAAGTTGACTTTTTCTGGACTGTCAACTTGAAGAGCTATCATTACTCCATTGCCAACAGTTGCTCTGTTACCATCAAATGGTTTTGTAATAGCAAGTGCTGGTAGCTCTGGAGAAACGCTCCATGCGATAAATCCGTCGAATTCCATGAATCGTCGAGCGCCAATTTCCGCAAGCAAAGCATCATAAAACTTGGCTGCACTTTCAATATCGTTGGTACCGAGTGTAACGTATCCGATCATATTTTTGGTCTTCTAACTGATGTTAAGATTTAAAAAATGTTTGAGCAAATAACAATTGAGTTAAACTGATCCTTAGAAAACCCAAGCTACAACTCAAACATTATTTTACATCATAACTCAAACTATCTCGGTTTTGTCCGCTCCAATGATTTATTGCCGATCGCTAATACATTCGGGACTGTCTCTACTTGGACTGTTGACGATCGCACTTACCGCCTTTGCTTTCATAGCATCGGAAGCATAGGGCTTTAACAGCGGCAAAACTTCCTGAGCATTTTTAACAGCAGGATCGAGCCACTGTTCCCAATCGCTGTCGGGGAGAATCACCGGCATTCGATCGTGCATCGGCTGCACTGTTTCGTTAGCAGCGGTAGTAATTATAGTGCAAGATACAATGTTTTCTTTTTCTGGAGATTCCCAATTTTCCCACAAACCGGCAAAAGCAAAAGGTTCGCCGTCTGCCGCTTGAAAATAGTAAGGCTGTTTGTTCTTTCCCTGCTGCTGCCATTCGTAGAAACCGTCAGCGACTATCAAACACCGCCTGTGCTTGATGGCGCTGCGAAAAGCAGGTTTTTCGGCTACTGTTTCCGATCGCGCATTGATCATCTTGCTGCCCATTTTCATGTCTTTTGCCCAACTTGGAATCAAACCCCAGCGCATAAATTGGAACTGTCGCTGCATTTTTTCGGCATCAACTGTGACTGTGGCAACTGATTGAGTTGGGGCGATATTGTAGCGCGGTTTGATGTCGGGAACTTCCGACAGTTTGAAGAATTCGGCTATGATTTGAGCTGAAGTAGTTAAAGTGTATCGTCCACACATAATTTATAGTTTGTATTAACGCGGTTTTTACCGATTCCGGCAGTTCGACAGTCGGGCAATCCGGCAATCCGGCAGTCCGGCAGGGGTTTAAACCCCTGCCTCAAAGCTAAAGTCGGTTAAAACCGACTGAAAATACGATCTCAATATCTATCTATTTTAGCCCTCTTTTAGAGGACTTTAGCTATGATAAAGGCGTTAAAAACCCCTGTCGGACTGTCGGACTAAACCGGGCGGGCGGGACACCCCACAATAAAATTCATTCTTTGTGGAACAGGCCGGAAAGCCTGTTGTTGCAATTTACCGTTGGGTGGGGGTGAGTTTTCGAGTTGATTGGTTTTAGGCAATTATTGTTGGTAAAACCCCACCCTAAGAGACATTGCTAAATTGTGGAACATTCGCAGACAACCATTCGGCGCGCAACTTTTCAATAGCTAATTCTTTAAATTTAGCTTCTACTTCAATCCAAGGAGCCTGATAATAGCAATTAGGCATTTCTGTAATTAAATCGCTGTGGCGCGGATCGGCAAAAAAATCTTTTCCATTCGATATGTGTACTAATTGCCATTCAGGAACAGACCAAGTTGTGCGGGCTGCTGCGAGCATTTCGGCAACGCTGGGATCGTCGTAAGTTTCTAAATGTTCGTGAATGACGTGGTGGTGGGCGTCAAAAACCATTGGTACGCCGGTATCGAGACAAACTTCTAAAATTTCCGAGGAACTGTAAGCGTATTCGTCGTTTTCAAAGGTTAAGCGCGATCGAATTGATTCTGGCAAGTCGCGGATGACTGATTTGAGCTGCGAAGTACGATCGCTCTTGCCGCCGTGAATGTTCATCAGTGCCTGGGGCGATCGGGGCTGTCCCAACATATCTAAAATTAAAGCATGAGCCGCGAGAATTTTAATGCTGTTTTCAACCACAGAAAGTTTGTCGGAACTGAGGACGACAAATTGATCGGGGTGGAGTACCAAGCGGATGCCCAAAGAAAGAGCGCGATCGCCCGTCTTCCGCAATTCTTCAGTCATGGAGTGCAGCACTGCTTCCCCCAAATCTGTATCTGAAAAAGGGAACAGTGCAGAAGTCATGCGGTAGAGCTTAATCTGATTAACGGAACAGAAGTCGATCGCTTTGTCAAGCCGCTTTAAGTTGTCTGTATAAAGCTCGCGCAATACTTTTTCTTGTTCAGTTTCCGAAAGCTGTAAAAGTCGCTTCCGGGTGACAGTGCGAAAGCGCACTGCATCGGATGTTGTAATGCAGACTAATCCCAATTCCGGCAATTTTTCCTGTTCCACTACTTGGTTAATCTCGCTCATTTAGCAATAATCCCTAACTTTAATTTTATGTTAAATAGGTTTCTCGTAAGGACTTGAGTTTTTAGTCTTGAAGTTTTTAGGTAATACTCAACCTGCCTAAAGAGTCCGGCCGAGATTGAAATCCCTGGCGGACTCTGGAAGTGCAAGATGTAATTAGTACAAACCGGATTGTTATCAAACATCTAATGAACCGCCTGGCAGATAGCATATCGATGCCTATTTAATCGATATAACTATTGCTGTTCTTCGCCAGACTCTGCCTCTTCGCCTGGCCGCGCGGTGGCAACAGGATTTTCGATTGCTTCGTTATGGAACGGATAACCGGATGTTTCTTGATTTAGCGGGTCAGCGGGTTGATCCTCAGGGGATGTAATTTGACCGTTAGTGTTGGTATTGGGTTTTGTGGAAGAGCCTTTATGGCTGGCGTGACCGCTACTCATATTTTTTTCCTCAATTAGGTTTATGGAACAATTTCTAGCTTAGACTTAGCTGCTGCGGGCGATCGCCTATCTTAAGTCAGAGATGTGGCTTAATAGTTGAGGATGCTATAGCCTTTGTTGGCAATAGTGCGGTAGATAGGAAAACCGCAGATTTAGGCAGATAAACACAGATTAACGCAGATAATTTCAAGATATCTCTGCGAATGGCACTCGGATCTGGAATTGGTCGTCTGTATACCTCACGAAAATGGAGAAAGGCTATATATGATGATTTCCCCCTTTTCTCCTTGACAATTAACTGCGCAAACGACCCGATCGCAGAATGCTAAGAATCAACCAAAAACCCAAAAAACTCGCCGCCCCAAATAAACCGTTGCTCAGAAAAGATAGCTGAGCAGTTTGCGCGTTAGAAGAAATAATAGCCGCCCCCACAATTAGCGAACCCACGACAATACTAAAAGAAAGTCGGTTCGCAGAATCCCCCAGAGTGCGGCGTAGCGGCTCGAGTTCTTTTAGCGTCAAGTTCCACTTCAAAGTTTCGGAAGTAACCCGGTCTAAAAGCACTTCCACCTGTCGCGGAGATTGCAAAGATAAGCTTTTCAGATCCAGGGCTGTTCTCAGCACAGCTTGTAGCGGGTCATCTCCTAATAACTGACGCCGAAACATATCGGTCATCAGCGGTTTTACCTGCTCTACAATATTGAATCTGGGATTAAAAGAGCGCGCCAGTCCTTCCAAATTAGCTAGAGTTTTTGCATACAAACCGAGATTGCTGGGAAGCCGAATTTTATTTTTGCGGGTGATTTCCAGCACCTCATAAAAAATTTCCGACAAGTTCATTTGCGACAGGCTGACATTGTAATACTTGCGCAGCATTCTCGCCAAATCGTTCTCGAGAACCGCTAAACTTTTCGGCTGAGCAAATTCTGCCATTTCCAATGTTAATTGAGTGCAGCGCTGAGCGTCTAAATCGACAATTGCCAGCAACATTTCTGTCAAATTCTGCTGGGTGCGCGGGTCTAATCTGCCGACCATGCCGCAGTCGAGCAAAGCTATTCGACCGTCTTTGAGATAAAATAAATTGCCGGGGTGCGGGTCTGCGTGAAAGAATCCGTCGATATACAACTGCTGGAAGAAAACGCGGCAAAGCAGCGTTGTAATTTCTTCGCGTTCGGCATTTATATCTCCTTTTTGGCGAATTCCTTGCAAGTCGCCTAACAAAATTGGCACTCCGTTCAGCCATTCCATTACTAAGAGTTTTTTTGTGGTCAACTCCCAGTGAATTTCTGGTAGCACAACTTGTTTGGGGTCAAACCAGCGGCTTTTAGATAAATTGCGGCGCAGTTCGTCTGTGTAGCTGGCTTCTTGAATGAAGTCTAGTTCTGCACGCAGGGCGATCGCAAATTCTTCTGCTAAGGCGACAATATCGTATTGTTGACCGAACTCTGTGAGCATGACAAGTTCTGCCAAACCTCGGAGCACGGCGATATCTTGTTCGATGACAATCTCAATACCGGGGCGCTGAACTTTGAGGGCGACTTCGCGGCCGTCTTTTAAAGTAGCTTTGTGGGTTTGGGCGATCGAACCTGCGGCGACAGCTTGAGTGTTAAATTTGGCGAAGGTATCTTCGAGAGATTGTGTGAGTTCCTTGCGGACGATTGCTTCTACTTCCGACCACGGTACGGGCGGTACTTCCGCTTGTAACGTGGAGAGGGTTTCGATGTAGATGGCCGGCAAAAGGTCGGGACGGGTACTCAGCAATTGTCCCAATTTGACAAAAACTGGGCCTAATTCGACGAGGATGTTGCGGAGAACTGCTGGAGTTGGGAGACTGGGTGCGTCGGTTTTGCGGCCGGTTAGGAGGCTTTTCATGTAGTCCCAACCGTTGCGGAAGACGACCTCTAGAATTTCTCCTTTGCGAGAAGTATTTTGAACTAGGCTGAACAAGGGGCCTCCGGGTCGATCGGGTTTAAGGGCTATATAACTACTAGGATAGCGCTGTTAACCAAGCTGACCAGTGTCTTGAGGAATAACTTGGCCCAAAGGGTGCGATTCCCTACGGGATAGCTTCGCTTCACGAATTTTGGGATGTGGGGGCGGTTTTTGGCTTTGGCATTACTCCTCATCGTAATATACACAGGAATTACGAAGGCACGCTACATATACTGTGCTGAAAAAGAGCGATCGCCTTTTCTCTCCGACAAGCGCGATCGTCCGTACAATTAAAAATTTAACTGATTAAAAAATCACCAGAGATCCTAGTTTTTAGGATGAATATTCATAGCCATCAGCCTTGTGAATGGTTTTCAAATATTTTGGATGCACATCGAAACTTTTACCTCCTGCTGTTAGCTTGAAACTTGGTTTAAACCGAATTGCAATTCGACCTGTGTAGCTTCCTGCATACTTTCCCGTGAGAACATTAGCCTTTACCAAATCCCCCGTCTGGAAACCCATGAAGGACTTTTGAGATGGTGCATGAGGAACAGGAAATCCAAATTTGTCGGTTCCGCAGCGCTGCCTTTTTCCGTGTCCTTTGGCTTTAACTAACAAGGGTTTAACGCCATTTAAAAGTATTTTTTCTGGAGTTGATTCTCCGACACAAGCTGCATCAGTCCAGTCTTGTTTCTCTATCCCCCTCCTTTTACGATTAAATTTTGTCCGACCTCCTGACCCCAGTTCTACAGGTAGTTCCGTTGATTGAAGCCTTCTGTAGAGTTCCCAACGAGTAGTATTGACCGCTGCTGCATCTTTAAGGGGTGCTTTGGCTTGAGCCAATATTCGTTTAAGGACTTCAGGTTTTTTCTTTAGAAACTCTTCAACTGGCTTATTTCTCTTGGCTTGGTTACAGGAATGGCAACTAAGGCACAGATTGCTAACCCGATTGCTTCCTCCCTTAGACTTGGCTACAATATGCTCGATCTCAAAGGGAACATTTTCAATGGCGCAGTAAGCGCATTTTCTGCTCCATTTTTGGAGTAGATATTCCTTAACTTCAAAACCGAACAGCTCGCCTCTTTGATATTCAACTCCAGAAACTTCAAGGTTTTGGAGTTGTTGCAAATCAAAACGCACCAGTTCTTGAGTTAGGCCGGTGACGGGGCAAACATTCCTGATTCGTCGGACCCAGGTTTCAATGTTGGTAATCCGGCTCTCCAGAGAGGGTGGCAACCATCCGGCTTTACGGGTTCTGTTTAAGAAACGAGGTTTACGATAACGGGTCTTCCTGTTACGACGACCTCTTCTTAAAGAAGAGCGAGACTCAAGAGAATCTTTAATTTGTTGCCCTCTGTGAGAGATTTCTAAGGCGTTGGTGACCCGACCAGTTTGCTCTTGAACAACGGCAATACCCGTAGCTTTGCTGCCTGGGTCAATTTTGATTCGGTGACAATGAGTAACCGAATTTTCTCGAACCCTATCCTGTAAGACAATGGTGAATGGATAGCGTTTAAATACCTTAGCTCTCCCTTTCTTTAGTAGTTCTCTTGCCCGTGCCTGATGGCAAGGGTCAAGAGGTTTCAAGTTTTTATCCAGAACAAAAGTACGCATTACTGCATCTCTCAATTTCTTGGTTTAGTTTGCCTCGACGGTGTTAAGACTCGGTACTTTCTGACTAACACTGGCTTTCCCTTAATGACCTGTTTAATTACTCAGTTGTAGAGCAAGGAACTGGCACGCATTCCTTGGTACGAACTTTAACGCTTAGTCTTAACGGCTGCTAGTAGAAAACTAGCCGTCTGGTCAACAGGCTTTCTTCAAGCCCACACCATACCCTTCGGGTTGGTGTGCGGTAGTTGACAAACCTTAGTTAAATCGGTCAGCCCTTGTAAATCCTGACTACATAAAATATGTGTTTGCCATTAGCGATCGCTAATGCTGCCAACTAATCCTCTACCCAATTGAGTAACCCAAGAGAAGTAACAGCTCCAAAAAAGTGAGCCCCAATCAGATTGACGTTTGCCATTGTCACAAAAATATCTAGGGAACGAATCACATTTTCTGGCGCATAAGCTGCCATCGCTTGCGGTTGACTAAGAGTTTTCGCCAGGACTACAGCAACTGTTTCTTCAGAAGCGACAAAAGCGATTAATACCCCCACCAAACTAGAAATTAATCCAATCCGTAAGGTATGAGTAATATGTTCTTTGCTGGGATATACCTGGGCATTTTCGGCGTGCAAAAGTCTCCCTAAGAGCCGATAGCGAAAATCCCAATAAATTCTAAAGCACAGCAATAAAAGGCCGAGTATCGCTAAAAATACCCCGAAACCAATACCTGCATTATTATTGGTTTGTTCGCTCATGTTGCGACCCAACATGGCAAATACTAAAACAATGGCCGAAACAGCACCTAAGAATAACTGTATCCAGAAGCTAACTCGACTGAACAAGCGAAAAGTTGCGACGAATTCGGTGTTCGTCAGGGGTTGAGACAAGGTTTCTGGTTGATTCATTATATACACCTTATTGCTGAATTGATCGTCAAAACAAACGAGGCAAGAAAGAGGTTCTGCTTATCTTCTTGGCGCAAGCTACCACTTTGTGGTTAGCTATTAGACTTCTCCTGAAAACTCAGTTCAGCACAGGCAGGATGCCTGATGTTTTAGAACTAATTTGGGCAATTTCCGGTAAATAAAAGGTTGAACTCAACACAGCCAGTGCCGTTGTGGTTGATTCCATTTTCCTAAGATCCTCCTGTGCACCATCAACTTCTTGCGACCATGGCAATTTAGAATCTTAAAAATAGACTTCTGTAAAAGGTCTATTGTCCCTGTTCAACATTTCAAAATGTTGATTCTATCTCTATTTAATCTAACTAGCCCAACTTTGCCATCTGTCTAATGCCATAAAAAAATATCCACCTGATGGAAGAGGGTTGAGGGAAAACTTATGATACTGCTTTCAGTTAAGTGCGATCGCTCGGACGGTTGGCGATAGATGCTTGATTCCCAACTGCCGCAGGGGGGCCCATCCATTTTTACAACGTCTTGAAGGCAATTTTCTCACAGCTATCATTATGAAAAATCAGGTATCTTTGCTTCCCGCTTACACCTTAGCTCTGTGGACAGCATTCGCATTTTACTTTGGTTTCTTGGGAGTATTTTTAGCGCTGCAAATTCTAATTGTTATTCTACTTGGGTTAAAGAAGTTTTCATCAAAAATATACTTGACCGCTAGCTGAATGCTGCATCAGCCAGCTATTTTATTATAGCCCACAAAGCTATATTTGTCAATCTCAAAAAAGGTGAAAATTATCCATCAATCAACCGTTGACACTCCCGCTCAAGACAGATTTTAATTTTGTTTAAACAAGCTAATCTTTAAGTTAATAAATAATAACATAAATTATTTGTTTAAGAACTCTGTTAACTGGAAAGGAATGCACCATTGCTTATGGCAGCAGTCGTTAACAACTAAATTGTCAAAAAATATGAAACCGCGCAACTCACCCACCGACAGCATTGAACAGTCAATTCGACGGACAGCTTCTAATCCCTGGTTTGAGCGACTGGCAAGATTGGGATATGCTTCCAAAGGCATAGTTTACTTTATTGTTGGTTTTCTGGCAGCACAAGCAGTCTTTAGTACGCGCGGCAGGACAACCGATACTACCGGTGCATTATCAGCAATTGTTAACCAACCGTTCGGTAAATTTCTGCTATTTCTTGTAACGATTGGTATTATTGGTTATTTCCTTTTGCGTATGGTTCAGACAATTCTCGACCCAGAACACCAAGGACAAAAAATCGATGCCAAGCGAATTGCCCAACGCATTGGCTACGCCTTGAGTGCTTTAGCTTACGCAGGTTTGGCTTTAACGGCTGTAAAACTGATAATGGGTTCGGGCGGTGCTAAAAAGGATACAACCCAAGATTTGACAGCCCAACTTTTAGCGCAACCCTTTGGACAATGGCTGGTAGGATTGGCGGGATCAATTGTTATTGGTGTAGGTTTTTCTTATTTCTACCAAGCATATAAAGCAAAATTTCGCCGCCATTTCAAGCTAGGTGAAATGAGCCAAAACGAGCTAACTTGGGCAACACGGTTGGGTCGATTTGGCATTGCTGCCCGTGGGATTGTTTTCGTTATAATCGGTTTTTTCTTTATTCAAGCAGCAAGGCTATCAGATGCCAGTCAAACGAAGGGATTGGGCGATGTGTTGGCAATTCTGGCACAACAGCCTTTTAGTCCAGTAATTTTGGGTATTGTACCTTTGGGTTTAATTGCCTATGGCATCTACTCGGTAATTGAAGCTCGCTATCGGAAAATTTTGCGCTGATAAGCTGGCCCGTTATCCAGAGAGTTATCAGAAATTTGGGCGGAGCGTAGCGGAGGGTTGAAACCCCGTCCTTTTAGGACGGCTTTACATTTGCTTGATTTTGGTTTACCATAGTAAGTATAGTTTGGTAAGTGCAATGTTCAAGGCGTTTAAGTATAGAATCTACCCAACAACCGAGCAAAGAGACTTACTGGTTAAGTCTTTTGGTTGTTGCCGTTGGTTCTACAATTACAGCCTTAACTTAACAACCGAAACTTACAAAAAGACTGGGAAGGGATTAAGCAGAAATGAAATAATCAAACTGCTCCCACAACTCAAGAAAGAGCATGAATGGTTAACAGAGCCACCTTCCCAAGTTCTGCAACAAGTAGCCTTTGATTTGTCGAGTGCTTTTCTCAATTTCTTTGAAAAGAGGGCGAAGTATCCCAATTTCAAGAAGAAGCATCAAAGGCAGTCAATTAGATTTCCTCAAAAGATGAAATTAAGCGGTGACTATTTAACATTGCCTAAACTGGGAAAAGTTTACTGCAAAGTATCCAGAATTCCCGAAGGTGAATTTAAATCTGTCACGGTTTCACTGACTCCTAGTGGTGAATTCTATGCTAGTTGTTTATTTGATGAAGGAAAGGATAAGCCAGAACTGTCTAAGGAAGGTAAAGCGGTAGGCATTGATTTAGGTATTACTCATTTTGCTATTACCTCAGATGGAACCAAACACGGCAATCCTAAGCACTACCGCAAGCATGAGAAAAAGTTGGCTAAGTACCAAAAGAGATTAGCTCGCGAAGCAGAAAGGCTCTAACAACCGCAATAAGGCAAGAAAAAGAGTAGCCAAAGTACACCAGAAAATTACTAGATGTCGAGAAGATTTTCTCCACAAACTAAGTCGTAAATTAGTAGACGAAAATCAAGTCATAGTGGTAGAGAATCTAGCAGTGAAAAACCTGGTACGCAATCATAAATTAGCTAAGTCAATAGCTGATTTAGGATGGGGACTATTTTGTACCATGCTGAAATATAAAGCAGAATGGGAAGGAAAAATCTACATAGAAGTAGATAGATTTTTCCCTAGTTCCAAAACTTGTAATCACTGTTTGCATCGAACTAGCGAAATGCCATTGGATATTCGCAGTTGGCAATGTCCTAAATGCGGAACTTTGCACGACCGAGATATCAATGCCGCTAAAAATATCCGAGATGAAGGTTTACGAATGTTAGAGGTAGGGCATACCTCGGTAGCTTCTGGAGAACGAGTAAGACCAAGCAAAGGCACTGCTTTTGTGAGGCATTGTTCTGTGAAGGAAGAATCACCGCTCATGAAAGGACGGTGAGTGTCAAGAATTTTGAGTACAACAATTTTTGTGAATTACAGGACTTCCTCCGGCACAACATATAGTGTGCCGAAAAAGGTGATGGCGTTGGGCCCTCGCCCGTACTCGCGTTTTTTCTGCGACAAGCAGGCGTTTCATGTAGTCCCAACCGTTGCGGAAGACGACCTCTAGAATTTCTTCTTTGCCACAAGTGTTTTGAACTAGCCTAAACAAGGGGCCTCCGGGTCGATCGAGTTTAATGGCAATATCACTATTAGCATAGGGCTGTTAACCAAGCTGACCAGTGTTTTGAGGAATAACTTGGGGGAAAGAGTGCGATTCCCTACGGGATAGCTTCGCTTCACGAATTTTGGGATGTGCCAGGGGTGCGATCGGTTTTTGGCTTTGGCATTACTTCTCTCCTATTTCCCAACAAGTCTATAAAGAGAAGTGATTGACTTGATAAAAAAGAACATTTGCTCTTATGAGTGGAGCTTAACTAAAGTAAAGGCATCAAAGAAAAACGCCAGCGAACATTAACCAGTCCGCTTCAACTAGACATTCACCCGTGAGGTTTGCCATGAAATCCACTCTATCCAACAGCGTTAACGCAAAAATGAAAACCGCCAGCCATCAAAAGCCTTTACAGGTTACGCCTCAAAAACCAGAGGAAAAAACTTTAACTCGCGGACAGCAATTAGCAGATACCCTAGCAGCGAAAGTGGGTTCGTGGCCCTTTTTGATTGGACAGACAGTAGTCCTCGCCGGGTGGGTGGGCGCGAACCTGACACCGGGCCTTCCTCACTGGGATCAGCAGCCCTTCATCCTGCTCAATTTAGTATTCTCCTTTGCCTCTGCTTACACTGCACCGATTGTGTTAATGAGTCAAAACCGCCAGTCGGATGCCGAACGCGAACAAAATCTCTACAATCATCAAGTTAATCTCAAAGCCGCTCACGATGTGGTACTACTGCACGAAAAGCTCGATCGATTAAGCCACGACATTCCTGACTTAATGGAAAAGCTCAATCAGCAACAGCAATCTGTCAGTCCCATCAAAGTGATGGTGATGCCAGCCCCCGTTAAGGCAATTACCGAAGGTAATGAAGCAGCTAAGCCGTCTGCTTCCGAGCAGAAGCAGAAGCCTGAGGTTCCCATACTACTTCCCCAAGTATTTAAATCGAAATTTTCCTCATCAAAATATGCAGAAGCGATGCCAATTTTAATTCCAACTCAAAAGCAATTAACACATTCGGTATCCGCGTCAAGCTATTTCAAGCTGTGACAATCGACGTTACTAATCAGTGAATGAGAGCGTCAGTCTAGCCCATCTGTTAAGTAACATTTTTAACAAAAAAAACTCAACATCTATTAATCTCCAGCAGTATTCCAGCAATCCTACCATCACAATCTAGGCAGTTAGATATGAACCCATTCCTTACCGCTATTTCCACAGGTTTTACAGCTTTTACCGCCACAAATTTAGATGATATTGTCATCTTGCTGCTGTTTTTCTCCCAAGTAAATGCTGTTTTTCGACGGCAACATATTGTTACAGGACAATATCTTGGGTTCGCAGCACTGGTGCTGCTCAGTCTTCCTAGCTTCTTTGGCTGTATGATGGTGCCGCGCCCTTGGGTGGGGATGTTGGGGTTAGTACCAATTGCCATTGGAGTCAGCCGCCTGCTAAATCGAGATACAGAGGATGATGATGAAAATACTGCTACAGATTCGCCTCCATCCACTATCTTTGCTAGTCTTTTATCGCCACAAACTTATAGCGTAGCTGCGGTGACATTTGCTAATGGAGGTGATAATGTGGGGATTTATGTCCCGCTGTTTGCTAACTGCACTTGGGATAGCCTGCTAGTGATTCTGAGCGTGTTTTTCTTGCTAGTGGGTGTCTGGTGTTATGTGGCCTATCAACTAACTCGCACGAGCGCGATCGCGACCCTACTTGTCCGCTACGGTAATTCCCTTGTTCCCTTCGTTCTAATGGGTCTGGGTACGCTGATCCTGCTCGATAGCCATACTCTAGAGGATAGCGGTTTAACGGTAGTTACTGTAGCTATCAGTTGCTTGTGGCTGCTGATATTGCTTAAAGACAGTTATCAATCCTTAGAGACTGCACCTAAAGTTGAAAAATTTTAGGCAAGCTAGGGTTCAAGTTTCCTCGACTTTGCTGAAGTTGGAAAATAATTTATAACTTCAGCAAAGTCGAGGGGGTTTTTAAGAACAAACTCTGATTTATTACACAAAGGACAACAAAAATGAGCAAGTTTTTCAAAGTAATTCTGGTGGCTTTAGTGCTTTTCGTAAACTTAGCTGTAGCTCAGCCTTCTTGGGCCGGCAAGGATTTCACAAAGGGGGCTGACTATGCGGAAGTGACACAGGAATTGAATCAACTTTTGTCAGCTCAGAGCGATCCTTCGACTGCGGGTTATACGCCTGAAGAGTACCAACAGCGGTTGGGCGAATTGCAAATGCAGAAGTACGTGATGGAAACTGCTAAAAAGCGGGCTCAGTGTCGCAATGCAACGGGGCAAACGCTGGCAGTTTATGCTAATAAGCCGAAAAAATCGCCCACGCAACTTTATTTCCTGGCAGCGGGTGAGATTACAGATGATGATTGGGATTGCGATGGTATTTACGTGCCAGCAGGGACTCAAGCTACTTTAGGCCCGGCGAGTCAGCCAGTTTCTTTGGCTGAACCGGTTGCTATTAAGGTTGTAGATGGTACGCAGCTAATTGCTACAACGAATGCAGCAACGGGCGGTATTCAATTGAATGTTACCCCGGCTAAAGTTTTTAAAGCGGGTGAGACAACTTGGACTCTGCCCTCGTTTTCTCAGGCTCAGATTAATGCACAAGTTCCTACGCCGCAACTGATTGATTAATGCTTTTTTAGGAACGGTTAATAGTTGGGGACTGGGGAAAAAATAAAGTCCCAGGCAGAATAGAGGAGAGGCAATGCCACCATTGGCGATTGTCTCTCCTTTTTAGATCGCAAAAAAGCCAGAAGATGCTGAGTGATGCAATGATTCGCTACATTCCTCGATGCAGCCCAAAACTTAACGGGAAGTCGCAAATGAGACTTCTTGGCGAAAGTGGCCCCAGACTACTTGGGAGGGTGAGTCCGTCAAGCGGAAACGATGTTTGGGATAAATTTAGCTTAAGGGCCGAGAATGGTGAATATTACCTAACTTCTTCAGATGGGGAATCACTAACAAGTACGTCTGATGTATATTTGAAAGCTACTAAAGTTTTTCCGCAGCTAAGTGATGTTGCCATGCATTTTCCCTGGTTTCGACTACTTAAGCCTCATATCATTTACCAAGTTGATGAAGAAGGTAAGCGTCATAGCTGGGTTGAAATGAAATCTACAATTATGACCGATAAAATTGATGCTTATATCCAACTAGAATGCGGCTAAGATAGAACTCATAATTTAGAGTTGTGCTCTTGGGTGAAGGTGGCAGAATAGGACAAAAAAGTTAATTTTTTTTATAAAACTGACTAAATTTGAACATAACTGGGTGAATATTTATAAGGTTTATGAAATGGTCAGTAAAAATTCAGAAACAAAGAAATGGAATGGGGAACAAAAAAGAAGATTGCTAATTTCACGCAGACTGCTAATACTGCTAATATTGAAAGAGCGATGGGTGATGATGCACGGCATAGTGTCGCTCAGAACGCTCCACCACAAGAACCTATGTCACTATCAGAAGCAGATTATTTAATTAGGAATCTGCTACAAAAATGGCTTCAGCCGAAGTGCGAAAAGCAAAAGTCTAATAGTAAAGGACGACACAGATTAAGAAACGAAATTCGGGTTCAATGCTGAGTAATTCTTTGTGGATTCGCCTGCCCAATCTGTGCCGTACTTACATCATAACAAATCTTTCAATTTGTCATCTTCTCCCAACACCTTGATTACCTGTTTAATCTCCTGCGTCCTGTCCTTTTTCACAATCAAAGTTACGTTGCCATCTCTGACAACTACCACATCTTCTAAACCAATGGTGACAATCACTTCATTCTCATCCGCTGCATAAAGAATGCTATCCTTGGTGTCAATTCCGACGTGTTTTGCTAACTCGACATTCGGTTTGTCTCCTTGCAGCAAACGACCGATCGCATTCCAATCACCCAAATCGTCCCAGCTAAAGCCCACGGGCAGAACACAAGCCTTTTGCGTCTTCTCCATCAGCGCGTAATCGATGCTAATCTTCGGCAATTCGGAGTAAGCAGCGGCACCTTTGGCCTCCAAAGCTGCCATCATTTCCGGTACATGATTTCGCAATTCTGTCAAGACTGTTCCGACTCGAAAGACAAAAATTCCGCCGTTCCAACTAAACTTGCCGCTGGCTACAAATTCCTCAGCAGTTGGGCGATCGGGCTTTTCGGTAAACCTCGCCACCCGATAAGCCGGAAAACCCCCAAAACTGCCAATTTCCTCGCCTTGTTCGATGTAGCCGTAGCCGGTGGAAGCATAACTCGGTTTTACTCCCAAAGTGGCGATCGCACTTTCCTTTCTCGCCAACTCGGCCGCCGCCTCCAAAGTCTTGACAAACTCCTCGGGTTCCCCAATCCAGTGATCCGCCGGGAAAAAACCCACCACCGCATCCTCACCGTAACGCTTCGCAGTTTCGATCGCCGTCCAAGCCACCGCCGGCGCAGTATCCCTGCCCTCCGGTTCCGCCAGCAAATTCTCCGGCGGTAACAGCGGCAACTGTTCGCGAACCCCATTCGCCAACATTTCCGACGTTACCACCCACAAATCGTCCCAACCGTTACCTAAGGTCAAAAGTCTTTCTGCAGTAGCTTGCAGCAAACTCTTGCCGCTACCATCGAGACTCAAAAACTGCTTGGGCCGCTGTTTGCGACTTAGTGGCCAAAAACGTTCGCCTTTACCGCCGGCTAGAATCACGGGAATTAAGGTTTTGGTCATGATTTGAAATTAAATTGTTCAGATCCATTTTGCCGCCAAATTCTTTGAGTGGTATAAATTCGGCGCGATCGTGATTTGATGCCTCTAGAAATCTGAAAAAAAGCTGCCAGTAAAATCTGAAAGTATTACAGGATAACGTTTTGGATTGAATATGAAAAAAATGCTATTGACAAGCCGAAGGCTGGAAAGGTAATCTGGTATACTGGACTTTCGATTCAGTATCAGGGTCTAAAAGATGTGAAGTCTTATATTAAGCGTTGAAAGACGATTTAATCCCTTTTTGCTTTCAGTCTGCTACAGGCAAATGTTAATTTAAAATCTAAAATCGGTTAAGTCCATGACTATGAAATACGATTTTACTGGCGTCGCTGAATGGAATCAAATCCAGGGTTGGTTTGATTTGTCCCAAGCTATCGCAATGCAAATTTTTGTGAAAAAATTACCTCCTAACTCAAAATTAGTTGAGCTAGGATCGTTTCAAGGTCGTAGTAGTGTAGCGATCGCAGCCGTCTTACCACCGAACAGCGTGCTCTACTGCGTCGATCATTTTCAAGGGTCTCCCGAACACAAACAATGGAATTTAAACATCAGTAATTTATTAGAAGCCTTTAATGCTAATATTGAACGCTTTGGGGTAAAAGATAAAATTTATACTCTGGCGATGAGTACCACCGAAGCAGCAGCCAAATTTGAGCCACAATCCCTCGATTTGGTATTAGTTGATGCCGCCCATGATTACGATTCTGTCAAAGCCGATCTGCTGAACTGGTATCCTAAACTTAAACCAGGCGGCTATCTGTTCTGCGATGACTATCAACCGGAATGGCCGGGGGTGATGCAGGCAGTTAAAACGGTGGGGCTGGAGGGTAGTTTAGTAACAGGATCGTTGTGGTTGCACAGAAAGCCGTTAGAGGGAGTGTAAGTTGCAAGCAATGGCCCGATTGTTTCAAGCTGGCCACGCAATGATTGAATCACAAGAATTATTGAAACCCCTTTTTCTAAAATTCCTTTGTCTCCCGCCGACGCCCGCAATTAACCTAAATCCCGCTCGGGGAATGAAACGAATGGAACTATGAAATTCGACTTATTCCCGAATGTCGCAATTAACTTAAATCCCTAGGAGTTATAGATGCAGTCCGACTCCTGAAAACCGGGTTTTTTACGCCCGTGTGCGCGCTGCAAGGCGTCTTTTCGTAGATAAAACCCGGTTTCGGGGACCCCATGCGTCTAGGACTATCCCTATCAGGAATGTTTGGTCAACCAATCAATCGAACTAGCATAAAATGACACGGAGTGTCACCGGAAATTTCCCCAAAACTGCCGTTATCGTCCACATGATCAATATCGGCGATATGGGTTTTGAAAAATCCCTGCAATAACCCCAATAACTAACGCCCGCAATCTTCCCGTCAACAAACGAAGGCCCCCCGGAATCTCCGGCGGGCTGTAGCTATTTCATTTTTTCCCAAACCTCTCTTAGTCCACCTCGAAAAATGCCTCCCCAAAGTATCGCGTTCCGCAGTACCATCATCAAAATCAAAGATTAATTGACCAAGAATTTCTTGATGGTACCCGCCACGTGATTTATCCGTGGAATCAATCCAAAATCTCAAATCTAAAATCCTCAAGAAAGAGCATTTATCCGTGGGGTCAATCTAAAATCTAAAATCTAAAATCTAAAATCGATTGACTGCCCAACCCCAATTCTAACATATCTGATTCTGTAGCATCTTTCAAAACATCAGTTAAGGCATCGTAGCGGTTCTGATATCATGTCCAGTCGAGGAACCGCGATTTTTGTTGGGGCGAGTTCGCCAACAATACCTGCCAACAATCTCCCATCTCAAAAACCCGCCCCGACCGCGATATTATGGTTAATCTATCGGACATGATATGACCGCTATATGTTTTCGCCTCCGAATTATAAGTTTCATTCTGTCCCTTCGTACCTACACCGATATATCCGTATCCCACCTTTGTAAATACTTTGCCGATTTCTTTTTTATTTCTATTTATCTCGTACTGTTCGATACTTGGCGGCGCCCCTTCCAAACTGCCATTAATAAAATTTTGATTGCTAGACTTAATTTTTGAGTTTAAATTGTTGGATAGCTGTTAGATACCCGACTTTTTGAACAAGTCGGGTATGTGGGGATTCTGTTTGCAGATATTCGTGAACCCGCCCCCAAAATCATTTGTTATTGGAACAGTTTACTTCGACAATTCGATATTAAGCTCGTTCACGACGCGACGTTTCAGCGGGATAGATTTTTCTCTGGGCAGCAAGTCAAATACTTTCCGAAAGGCATCGTCTACCTGTTCAAACGGTATTTGTCCTTTCGCGTTAAAAACTACTTTTCCCGATTGGTCGAGTATGACAGTTTGAGGTACGAAACCTTCGTAATAATGGCTCGGTTCTGTGAGTTTTGGCGACGGTTGCGGAGGCAAAGAATCAACTGTTACGGGAATAAAATCCGCTTCGCGACCGTAAAATTCCTGGAGTTGAGAGACGACTATCGCGTATTGCTTGGAGTCGCTGCTGTCGTCAGTGTAAAACACTAACAATACGGGTTTATTGCGTTTGAAAGAATCTGTGAGCTTTACTTTAGGAGGAACTAGGGAACCGTTGCCGGCGTAGAGGGCAAAGATTGTACCGTCATAGCGATCGTCTGTGAGAGTTGCTAAGGCTGGTGGCGTACCGGTTAGCAGTATCAAGCTAAGTGCGATCGCCACTGTTAAAAGACTGGCTGACAACATTCGCCGCAGCCAGCCCAGCCCAGAAGCAGCAGTAACAAGTGAATTTTTTTTCTCAGTAAATATCATAGGTTGTTGGCAGTTGCTGTAAGGAAAGCGAAATCTGATGCAAAAACTTTTCTAAGTTTATCACCCAAATGTAGGCAAATGTTGTTGAGTAGGTTAAAGTAGTTTCAGATCGACTATCATAGTTTGCTTGTTTTAGCGATCGACACGGCGATTTAACTGACCGAAGACCACTATTTGCGATCGGCTTTTCAGGGGCGGGCTGGAAGTGTCCGCGCCACAATAAAATTTATTTTTGGTGGGGTGGGCTTCTAGCTTCCCAGAAGGGTGCAAGATCTTAAATTCAACAGATTACTAGAAACTCACAACTGGAAATTCACAACTAATGATAGCTTTGCTTGACGCACTCCTCGCCCAAACGCCCGCTGCTGATGTTTCCGGCCAGGGTCAAATCAATCTGGTGCAGACCATTGTTTTAGGAATTGTACAGGGATTAACAGAGTTTTTGCCCATCAGCAGCAGCGCTCATTTGAAGGTAGTCCCCATCGCCTTTGGATGGGGCGATCCCGGGGTTGCTTATACTGCTGTTATTCAGTTGGGCAGTATTGTGGCAGTGCTTTGGTATTTCTGGAAAGACTTGACAACTATAACTTTGGGTGCTGTAGATGCCCTGGTGCGGCGCGACTACGAATCGCAAGAGTTTCGGATCGCATTGGGGATTGCTTTGGGAACAATACCTATACTATTTTTTGGGCTGCTAATCAAGAGATTGGTTCCAGATTTTGACAAGTCACCACTCAGGAGTTTGGCCAGCATCGCCATTGCTTCGATTGTCATGTCGCTGCTGTTAGCAATCGCAGAAAAAATTGGCAATCGCAATCGCACTTATGAAAAGTTAACTGTTCAAGACGGTATTTTGATGGGGCTAGCTCAAGCAATGGCATTGATTCCGGGGTGTTCGCGATCGGGTTCTACCCTAACTGCAGGATTGTTTATGGGATTGGAAAGACCCGCCGCCGCGCGGTTTTCTTTTCTATTGGGAATTCCGGCAATTACTCTGGCTGGATTAGTGGAATTGAAGGAGGCTTTGGGAGAAGGAATTGGCGATGCTGGAGTTGCAGCTTTGATAGTGGGAACGATTTCGGCATTTGTGTTTTCTTATTTGTCGATCGCGTGGCTGATGAAGTTCCTGCAAACTCAAAATACGTGGGTGTTTGTGTGGTACAGGTTGGCTTTTGGCGTGGCGATTTTGACCGCGCTTGCAGGTGGGGCAGTGAACAATATTTAAAATATAAATCCGATAGCAGTAGGAGCGACATAAGTCGCTCTGCTCTCTGTATAATTAAGAAATAGAATGCCCCCTTACCAAATTTTTATCAAGGCGAAAAAGTCGGAAACCTCAACAGCAAGAGAATCTATAGAATCTATTGATGCAGTTAAAAATAAATTTAGATCTGGACGATTTAGATAAAATGTTCGCGTGCCGTTAAGGAGGAAGGCGAAAGATTTGTCTCCCCCCTTTTTTTCTATAATTTGAGCTGACCACTTTTCTTTTATTTACACAACTTATATCAGGTTCGATCGAGAAACCGCGATTTTTGTAGGGGCCCGTGAGCCAACAATACCTGCGAACAATTGACCATCTCAAAAACCCGCCCAGACCGGGATATTATGGTTAATCGATCGGACATGATATTATTCAGACGCGCTATATAGCAATCCTCGCATCATTTGCATAATTATTGTAGGGGCAATCCCCCCGTGGTTGCCCGATAGATAGGGGGTAGGCAAAGAAAGGCACTCCCCCTACAAATTTATCTGAATCATTTAGGATTGCTATAGTAACGAAAGATATAAAAAAAAATAAATTATCGGATTCGGATAATGTTTAATTAGATCCTCGACTTCTTAAAGAAATCGGGGATCGGGGTATTCTATTTTTCAGCGATTAGTGGTGCGATCGACCTTTGGGGAGTTTTTGCAGTTTATTGAAGTTTCCGCAGATTGGTAATGGCTTTTTGATAGTTATCTTTATCACCTTGCTGCTGAAATAAGTCTGCTGCTTTCTGAAAGTCTTGCTTCGCCCCGGGCTTGTCTCCCCCTTCAGCGCGGATAAGTGCCCGCCTCAAGTAGGCACCGGCTAAGTTAGGATCGATTCGCAAAGCTGCTGTGTAATCGGCTAAAGCACTTTGCGTGTCTCCTAAACGAGAGTGGGTAACGCCCCGGTTTAAGTAGGCAGCGGCTAAGTTAGGATTAATTTGCAAAGCTCGATCGTAATCGGCGAGAGCACCCTGGCTGTCTCCTAAATCATCGCGAGCATTCCCCCGGTAGGTGTAGGCTTCGGCCCAGTTAGGATTAATTCGCACAGCTTCGTTGTAATCGGCTACAGCACCCTGGTTGTCTCCTGAAACATAACGGATATTCCCACGGTGGTAGTAAGCAAGAGCATCGTTAGGATTAATTCGTAAAACTTGGTTGAAATCGGCTACAGCACCCTGGTTGTCTCCTAAACGATAGCGGGTAATCCCCCGGTTGCCGTAGGCTTGGGATAAGTTAGGATTAATTCGCAAAGCTTCGTTGAAATCCGCTACAGCACCTGGCTTGTCTCCTAATTCAGAGCGCACAAGTCCCCGGTTGTTGTATGCAGAGGCATAGTTAGGATTATTTCGCAAAGCTTCGGTGTAATCGGCTACAGCACCCTTGTTGTCTCCCAAACGATAGCGGGTAACTCCCCGGTTGTAGTAGGCAATAGCATCGTTAGGATTAATTCGCAAAGCTGTGTTGTAATCGGCTAGAGCACCCTGGCTGTCTCCTGAGTCATCGCGGGCATTCCCCCGGTTGGTGTAGGCTTCGGCATAATTAGGATTAATTCGCAAAGCTTCGTTGAAATCGGCTACAGCACCCTTATGGTATCCTAAACGATAGCGAGCATTTCCCCGGCCGTTGTAGGCTTCGGCATAATTAGGATTGAGCACAATTGCTTGAGTGTAAGCGGCTATAGCGCCTTGATAATCTCCTTTTTCATATTTTTCCTCACCCTGAATCAAGAAATCCTCAGCTTTCGTCTCAGCCACCACAGGCGCACTGGGAACCTGAACAGATATAGCGAAAACTGCGTTTGGTTGTGCGATCGCACTTATTGCAACTGCACCAATCAACGCGATCGTCCGTTTGTTAAAAATTTTCATTGATTTTACCTGCGAATAAAATAGCTTTGAAATTAAACATACTCGCCTTTCTACACTAATTACAAGCGATCGACTGACAGGAAGTTCAAAGCTATGTTCCTCGTACAAAGTTCGCTCAGATGGAAGGACAGAGGATTTGTCAGGTGTTAATCGGGCCTTAGCGATTAGTAAGGCGGCAGTTTATTGAAGTCTCATCAGAATGTAAATCGCTTTTTCATAGCTATTTTTATCTCCTCGCTGCTGATATAAATCTGGCGCTCTCTGAAAGTCTTGAATCGCCCCGGACTTGTCTCCAGAATCACGGCGGGCAACTCCCCGGTTCTGGTAGGCGGAGGCTTTCGTTAGGAATAATTCGTAAAAGTTCGCTGTAATCGGCGATGCACCCGGAAATTCTCCTAACCTAACCCGGACCATTCCGCGATCGTAGTAGGCGAGAGCATCTGACGGATTAATTCGCACTCGCTGCGTTGTAATCGGCGAGCGCACCCTTATTGTCTCCTAAAGCACGGCGGGCATTTCCCCGGCGGTTGTAGGCTTCAACATAATTAGGATTAAGCACAATTGCTTGGCTGTAAGCCGCTATAGCCGCTTGATAATCTCCTTTTTCATACTTATCGTTACTCTGAATAAAGAAATCCTCAGCTTTGGGATGTGTGGGCACAGACGCACTCGAAACCTTGACCAAAAATTTCAAAGGTGGTATAACCCCCCGGATTTATCCGTGGAATCAATCCCAAATCGAAAATCCTCAAGCCCCCGAATTTATCCGTGGGGTCAATCTAAAATCTAAAATCTAAAATCTAAAATCTAAAATCGATTGACCCCTACATCCACTTGAGCTGATGCCAACAATCTCACACTCATATTAATCAGAATCCTCTCATTAAAAACTGGTTCTGGGTTCAGAATCCCAGTGCTAATATATGGAAGAGTACCCCAAAAAAAGTTATTATTTCCCGCACGGCTGCCTTGACAAAAAAGCGCTGTTGTGATATCAGACATAACTAACCCTGTCAGGAGTCCCGTCAAGATTTTGAATTTCATAAATAAAGATTTTTGCTTTATTATCTCACAGCTAAAATAAATTTACAACCCAGAACTAATCCTGATTTTGAAACCATAACGAAACTTGGAATAATTATGAATGCAGAACGCGAACCAATAGAAAAAAGTTATCCTCGCCTCTTTGATACAATGGCAGAAATTTTATTTCGCCACGATCCTTTAGGTATTAATTTTGAACATAATACCGACGAATATCACCCAGAAGTCGGCACAATTCTCCCCCGTCTTGGATCGGCAACGTCAGAAAATGAAGTGCTTCAAATAATTCACGAGGAGTTTATCAAGTGGTTTGATGAAAATATGGCAGGTCCCAAAGAGAAATATGCAGATTCAGCGAGAGAAATCTGGTCTGCATGGCAAAAGTTCAAAGCTGGTGACTAAAAGTCAACAACAAGCACCACAACAAGGCCCTCCACCAGACCGACAGATTATTTTAAAGCTGGCGGTGTTTCGGTCGAGGACACCTCACAAACATCTATTTCTCCCAGCACAGCGCTGTTGACAAATGACAGCAATTGTGATAGGATTAGTGACAATAATAAAATAAAAATAAATCTTTAAACAACAATTTATCAAAATTGAAAATGCCAGCGCGAACTTATGAGCGAATTATCAACCCGACCAGCCCTAATCACCAAAGTTATCCCCGACAGCATCGGCGCCGAAATCGGATTTGAACCCGGAGACTCAATCGTCGCAGTCAACGGCCAAAAACCCCGCGATTTAATTGACTATCAATTCCTCTGTGCGGATGAATTTCTCGAACTAGAAGTTTTAGATGCCAAAGGCAAAACTCACAAGTTAGAAATAGAAAAAGAGTATGACGAAGACTTGGGAGTGGAATTTGAAACAGCTCTTTTTGATGGACTAATTCAGTGCAACAATCGCTGCCCTTTTTGCTTCATTGACCAACAGCCTCCGGGAAAGCGCGAAACTTTGTATCTCAAAGATGATGACTACCGCCTCAGCTTTCTTTATGGTAGCTATCTCACTCTCACCAATCTGACTCAAAAAGAGTGGGAGAGAATCGAGCAAATGCGGCTTTCTCCTCTCTATGTTTCCGTGCACGCTACGGAACCGGAAGTGCGAATTAGGCTGTTAAAAAATCTCCGCGCGGGCAAGATTCTCGAACAAATCAAATGGTTTCAAGAACGCCGCTTGCAAATTCACGCTCAAGTAGTTGTTTGTCCCGGCATTAATGATGGGGAACATTTAGAACGCACTTTGTTAGATTTGGCAAAGTTTCATACCGGAAATATTCCCGCTGTAGCATCGGTGGCTGTAGTGCCGGTGGGTTTAACTCGCTTTCGCCCAGCCGAAGATGAACTGATCGCAGTAACTGCGGAAAAAGCGCGAGAAGTAATCGAACAAGTGCAGAAAATTCAAGTGCTTTTAAGTAAAGGAAAAGGCGGTTCAAAGGCGAAAAAGCACAAGTCAAAATCGCGCTGTATTTGGCTGGCTGACGAGTGGTTTTTAATAGCGGGTTTAGATTTGCCGTCGGCTGAAGATTACGAAGATTATCCGCAAATTGGTAACGGTGTCGGTTCAATCCGCCAGTTTATCCAGCAGTTTGAAACGGCTTTTGAGAAGCTGCAACCGATGCAAGTCGAGCCAGAGCGCAAGTTAGTTTGGGTGGTGGGGAATGCTGTAGAAAAAGCTTTTGAGCCGATCGTACAACAACTAAACCAAATTCCCGGCTTGTCCGTCAACATGACAGCTCTGTGCAGCCGCTACTGGGGACAAAGTATCACTGTCACGGGTTTGCTCACCGGGCAAGATTTGCTGGAAGCTTTGCAGGGGCAAGACTTGGGAAATGGCATCCTGCTGCCGTCGGTGATGCTAAAACAGGGGGAACCGCGTTTTCTAGACGACATGACCGTCGAACAACTCGCCAGCTTGCTGAAAACCCGGATTTTGCCGGTTAGCGGAGTAGAGGAACTAATCTCGGCGGCGATCGGTCTGGCAACTGCTGAAGTTAAATTGTAAATTTTGAATCGAACCTTCAAAAGTTAAGATGAGTAGGGTGATTCTGACTTGTAACTGGAGAGTTCAGGCTACAAACTAGAAACTTGAAGCCAAATCTTGCTCTAAAATTGTCTCTAGGATTGCAGACTAATTAAAAAATTATGCGTGTTTTTCGTCAAATCATCGGAGTCGGAGTGGGCGCTGCAATTACTTTCAGCAACGCCGCACAGAGTGCTGAAGCACAGCTTCCGGCTCAGTCCCAGGACAGCTTGGCCCCTAGCAATCAGCTCGTCGAATTAGGGCCGAATGTTCGATCGACCTCGAACACAGCGCCAGAATCAGCAAAAGACCCCGAACAGTCGATCGCCCTTAACGCGCCAACCTCCGAGTCTGGGCAGCCAGTCCCAGCGAATATCGCATCAAATCCCCCAACCAGGCCCGAGCAAGCATCAAAGCCTCAACAGGCTGCTCCGGCTTCCCCATCAACTCTGTCTCAGGGCGGTTCAACGCCTCAAAGAGGTTTGGGGCCGACAGACGCTCAGCAGCCTTCCCCGAGCCCTCTCAACAATGTTCCTGTCCCGAGTTCCCCGGTACCAATTCTCCGGGGCACGCCGAACGAAAGTTTCCCCCCTCTCACTCCGAAGGGCCTTTTAGACACCAAGCCTCCGGCTTCCCTGGAACCCAACCCCAATCCGCTGCAGTTTCCGACAAACCCCGAGGATGTCAGGATCGAGCGAACAGAGTCAATTACCTTGCAGCAAGCGATAGACCTCGCCCGCCGCAACAGCCAAGTTTTGCAAATCGCCCAACAGCAAGTGGAACAAACCAGATCCGTTTTGCGCGAACAGCAAGCTGCTCTTTATCCAGACCTCAATTTTCAAATGGACGCCAGCCGTTCTGTGACTGCTGGCGGAGAACTCGGAATCCGGGCTGCGCAGCGCCGCCTCAACGCTCGGGCCAACCAAACCGGGGAGCCCGCCCCCCAAGCCGGCACAAATTTCGGCAGCAACAGTCTCAACAGCACTTTGCAGTTGAGCTACAACCTCGATTTGTTCGGAGGCCGGCGCGCTACGATCCGCGCTGCAGAGGAACAGTTGCGCTTTCGGGAACTGGATGTGGAACGCCAGGCCGAGGAACTCCGCTTCGATACTGCTGAGGCTTACTACAACTTGCAAAACGCGGACGGACAAGTTGCCATCCGCCAAGCTTCGGTGAGAAATGCCCAGCAAAGTTTGCGGGATGCCGAAGCCCTGGAACGGGCAGGGGTGGGAACCCGGTTTGCTGTGTTGCAGGCTCAGGCAAATTTGGCTAACGAACAGCAACAACTGTCAGTGGCCCGTCGCGACCAGCGAGTTGCCCAGCGGCGTCTGGCTGAGATTTTGAATATCAGCCAGTCGGCGAACTTGACAGCGGCTGACCCGGTAGAGCAAGCTGGCTCTTGGAGGCTGTCTTTGGAAGAGAGTATCGTGCAGGCTTTTAGGAATCGCCCCGAGTTGGAACAGCAGTTGGTGCAGAGAGATATCAGCAAGCAGCAGAGGCGAGCTATTCAGGCGGGGCGTTACCCTCAAGTGAGTGTCTCGGCCGCCTACAACGTGCTGGGGCAAGACCCTGACGACCCGAACCCATATACTGCTCGCGGCTGGGCGGACGGGTATTCGGTGCGGGCGAGTCTGACTTGGAGTATCTTCGACGGGGGCGCGGCGAACGCCAGGGCGAAACAGCGGGAGACTGAGATTACGATCGCCGAAAGCCGATTTGACCAACTGCGCAACCAGGTTCGCCGGGAAGTGGAACAAGCTTATTTTGGCTTAGAGTCGAGTTTTGAGAATATCGAAACTTCTGAGGCGGGAGTTTTGCAGTCCAGGGAAGCTCTGCGTCTGGCGCGACTGCGGTTTCAAGCTGGTGTGGGTACTCAGACGGATGTGATTCAGGCGGAAACAGATTTGACTAGGGCTGAGAGAAACCGATTGTCGGCCATTGTCAACTACAACCTGGGGCTTTCCTCTCTCCAACGGGCTGTGAGCAATCTTCCCACTAATAACCTCTCGGATGCTCCTTGAGATTGGGTTGGGGCGATTCCCTACGGGATAGCTACGCTTGACAACCTTTAATTACCGGAGAAATGGGTCTAAAGCCCCGTCCTTCTAGCACAGCTTTCTCTTTGTCTTAAGGCTTCGGATGAGTTCCCTTAAAACATCTGATTTGGATCTTCCGGTGGCTTCACAAAGGCAATTAGACATCGGGGTATTAAACGTCCGACACATTAGTTAATATTTTGTAATAGAGTTCCATGTCAACTGCGTTAAGGAATCGGCAATGGCCAACATCAAGTTTGTGAAGGAAAATCAGGAAGTCATCGCAGCAGACGGAGCCAATTTGAGGCTGAAAGCTCTAGAAAACCGCATCGACTTGTACACGTTTTCGGGAAAGATGATGAATTGCGGGGGCATCGGTCAATGCGGCACCTGCATTGTGGAAATTGTGGAGGGAAGTGAAAATCTGTCGCCCCGCACGGACTTTGAAAACCGCAAGCTCAAGAAAAAGCCCGCAAACTATCGGTTGGCTTGTCAAGCTTTGGTCAACGGCCAGGTGAGTGTGAAGACTAAACCGTGACTCTCAGAAGGCATTCGGCATTCGGCACCAGATGCAGAAGGAAAGAAAAATGCAGAAAGCAATAATTTTGTTTCTTTTTTCCTATTTCACTGTATAATTACGCCTTTTGCCGGGCCAGGAAAAGAAACTTGGTTTCTAGGACAAATAAAAGATTGGTCAGCGAGGTATCCAGGCAGAAACCGGGTTTCGACGCTTGTCCGCAAGCTCTCCTTCTGTCTTCGAGTTTGGCTTTTGCCTTTGAGTGATATCCTAGTTGTGTGTGTTTTCCTATTTTCCGATAGAGGCGAGCGTCTTCATGGAAGTTAACGATTTAGGGTTTGTGGCAACCATTCTGTTTGTATTGGTGCCCAGCGTTTTTTTAATCATTCTGTACATTCAAACGGCTAGCCGTGAAGGTAGAAAAGATTAGCAACTGCTGCTATTTCTGTCTGGGGTAAGCTGCTTGCAAAAAAAGCGCCAACAGCTTTTTGCTGAGGCGCTTTTTTTGTTAACTGTTGAGTGCTGGCTGCTAACTGTTAATGATGAGATTCTAGGCGACTGTGCGGGCTAGCAAGACGGGACAGTTGGCGTAGACTCGCACGTAGTCTGATAGCGAATTTCCCAGGAGTCGATCGAGATCCACAAAGTTTTTGGCAACGCTCGGCCGCCGATCCGGGGAACCGATGACCAACAAGTCGGCATTCACGTCGTCTGCAATCTTACAAATTGCTTCCCCTGGCTTGCCTGTGGCACTCACGCAGCGGTAGCTAACTCCCATTTGTTTCGCAAGTGCTACTGCAGGCGCTAATACAGGGTCTTTTTCAGCATTTGCTGTTAAATCTTCGGTGGATTTTCCCGTCAAATCTTTGGTGACGTGTACTAAAATTATCTGTCCGCCGCTGACTTCTTTGACCAAAGATAGGGCGAGTTCTAAGGATTGTTTGGCGGATTCGGATTTATCTAGCGCCACCATAACGCGCTTAATTTTTTTGACGTAGATGTCGTCTTTTACTAACAGCATCGGTCGGGATGTTAGCTGGAAAACGTACTGGCTGACAGAGTTTTCCAAAATCGATTGCAGCCGTCCGAGTCCCCGGGAACCCATAATTACTAAGTCGGCTTTTTCTTCTTCTGCGACTTGGCAAACAGTTGTTTTCGGGTCTCCCTGTTTGAGGCGGGGATTGACTTTGCTGGGATCTATTTTCAAAGACTGGACTGCTTGTGCTAAAATCTTGCCTCCTTCTTCCAACTTGGCGGCCATCCCGTCGGATGTTACTTGCGGCGGCACGACATGCAAGACTGTGACAGAGGTTTTTTGCAAGGAAGGGATGTCCATCAACATATTAAACATCTCTTCGCACAAGCCGCGACCTGCGACGGCTACTAAAATTTTTTCTATCATGGTTTTTGCGGTAAAAATAGGTGAGTTTTCTTGTGCGACGTTAAACTAGGGCGTTGGTACTCTAGCTGCTTAATGTCAAGCATAAGCCTGAAATTTGCTTTATGATTTGTAGAAATGTAGCGTTTTGGAACGATTTGTAACGTGTTAGAGAACGATCGAACTCAACCAGAACTCGCACCGGCTGGTGCCATTCAAAACCGGGCTGGAATGAACTCGGAAGGCTGGTTTGAATATTTGGTGCGAGTGTACCCTCACCATACAGACTACAGCGGTGTGGTTTGGCACGGGACTTATCTGGCTTGGATGGAGGAAGCTAGGGTAGAAAGTTTGCGCTCTCTGGGCATCGAGTATGCAGACTGGGTGGCGCAGGGTTTGGAATTGCCCGTGGTGGAACTTTCGCTGCGCTACCACCGCTCTGTACAAATGGGTCAATCTGTGGCAGTCAGAACGCGGATAGGTGCTAGCGAGGGTGTGCGGCTGCTTTGGGATTACGAAATTCGATCGGCTGATACTCAGGAGTTATATGTCACCGCACAGGTAACTTTGGTTGGTGTCGATCGCGACAAGGGTAAGATTATGCGTCAATTACCCCCAACAGTGCAGGCAGCTTTGGCCAAGTTGGCGATCAACCCTTAGAGTTATCTATTAGATCTCCCCAATAAGTTTTGTGGAGCACGCATCCTGGCGGCCTTTGACTGTATTTTTTGGAGATATCTATTGGGGGTCATGGCTCAAGTTTGTATAAGGTATTGTGTCCTCGCCGATGCCAGCCCCTTTTTCAAGATTTTGTTAGGACCTAAATTGCTTGTAGATTATGATTAAAATTCTTGATTCTACCTTGAGAGAGGGAGAACAAACCCCTGGAGTTTATTTCGCACCTGAAACAAAGTTAAAAATTGCGGAGTTTTTAGACCACATAGGAGTTGATATTATTGAAGCTGGCAATCCTGCTGTAGATAGCGAAATTGCTTTAGCCGTTACCCGCATTGCCAATGCTGGACTAAAAGCAAAAATAGGCGCTCATTCGCTCTGCCGAATAGAGGATGTTAAAAAAGCCCTGGATTGTAATGTCAGCTTTTTAGGCGTGTTTTTTAGTGTATCCTCTCAACGATTGCAATGCGACTATAATATCTGTTTAGATGCAGCCCTAGATAAAATTGTGGAAGTAATAACTTATGCTAGAGAGCAGAATCATAGTTTATTGATTCGCTATACGCCGGAAGATACAGTTCGCTCTCCTATGAAAAATGTGATTGAGGCGGCTACTGCAGCAGTGCAGGCTGGAGCTAATATAATCAGCATAGCTGATACCACTGGATATACAACCCCATTTCAACAAAAACGTAGTATTTATTATTTGGTCAAAATCCTGAAGGAGGAACTAGCCAAACGAGAATTATATCCACAAATAGAAGTTCATTGCCACAACGACCGAGGTTTAGCTTTAGCAAATGCCTTGGATGCCTACAGAGCGGGAGCAGATATTATTGATGTCAGCGTGATGGGTCTAGGGGAAAGAGCTGGTATAGTGGATTTGGCTGAGTTATTAATAAATTTATCCGACCTTATTGAGGAGACAAATTTTTGGAAACTAGGATATTTGAAAGATTTGTATAATTTGGTAAGCGAGTATTCTCATGTACCTATTTCTCCTCATCACCCTGCCGTGGGGAAAAATGCTTTTACCCATTATGCAGGTGTTCACGTTACGGCAATGGCAAAAGATGAGCGGCTATATCAAAGTTTAAATCCAGAAAAATTGGGAATTAAAAGTAGTATAGCATTAGGGATGCAATCGGGATTGACTGCTGTAGAATTAGCTCTCAAGCAGATTGGCAGAGAGGAACTGGCTGAAAACAAATATTTAGTAGCTAAGATTCTTAAAGAAATTAAACAAATTGCTAAAAGAGGAACCCCAATCGATATCGAGAAAGAATTTCTAGAAATTATTGATAATTGCTAATTTACCGTAGCACTTACCAACTGAAAAATGCTATAGTTGGGATAATTTCAGAATAATACCTACCTCTCCCTAGATAGTAATAATGTCAACAACCCCAGCAGAAAACTCTAACGAATTAAAGCCAGAAGAGAAGACATCATCTGAAAAATGGTGGACTACAGTTGGTATTGGTATTGGTGTCTTCATTTTTGCTTTGGATGTGTATATAGTTAACTTGGCTTTGCCAGTTATGGTTGAATCTCTCCATACCAGTTTTGCCACGAGTCAATGGATAGTTTTAAGTTACTTGCTAGCAATCGCCATATTTGTAATATTGGTATCAAAATTAGGTGATATCTGGAACAAGAAGCTATTGTACATTATTGGCTTAACAATCTTTACGCTCAGTTCACTATTGTGTGGAATGGCGCCAAATGTCTGGTTTTTAATAGCGTTTCGAGGATTGCAAGGAATAGGTGCTGCGTTTTTATCTGGCTTGGGAACTGCGATGATTGTGGAGGCATTTCCGGCAGCAGAGCGGGGACTGGGACTAGGTATTAGAGCGGGAATTTACGGAATGGGGATTACCTTGGGACCGATGGTAGGAGGACTGCTGATGAGTGTGGGAGGCTGGCCTTTAATTTTCTGGGTGAATGTTCCGATTGGGATTTTTGCCATTTTGATTGTGGCTTGTTTTGTACCGAATTCTGAGATTAGTGGAAACCCAGAAAACTTTGATATCATCGGTACGCTGATATTGACCATCGTCTTAACTTCTTTTATTCTTGGCATTACCCTATTAGAGAAGGGGAATTCTCATATTGCCATAAATATGCTGGGTTTTTCTGTCGTCAGCTTGATTGGCTTTCTCTGGTTAGAATCTCGAATAGCAGCACCAATGATTGACTTTAAAATATTTCGATCCGTAGAGTTTAGCCTGGGCTTAGCGCTACGTTTTATTGCAAATTTCGCGATCGCCGGTGTCATCTTTATACTTCCTTTTTTCTTCACCTTCCTTGAACACTATTCAACTCAAAAATCTGGTTTTTTAATGGTAGTACCGTCACTTCTGATTGTGACGACTGCGCCGATTTCTGGTATTCTTTCCGACCGTTTTGGCACGCAGCTAATTACTGCAATGGGTCTAGTATTTATGGCAATAGGATGTTTTTTAATCAGCAGATTTGATACAGAATTAACTGTCATCAAGTATATTTTGGGGGTTATTCCCTATGGGGTAGGAGTGGCGATGTTCAACTCTCCTAACAATAGCTCTATTATGGGAGCCGCACCAAAAGAGCGATTAGGTATTGCTTCGGGATTGTTGTCATTTTCCCGGATATTAGGGCAGATGCTGGGAGTACCAATAGTAGGTGCTTTGTTCTTCTTTACCACAAGTTTTAGCGCTAATTTTGCACCTAATATCGATATTAGCAATGCGCCTGTACAAGCATTACTTTTTGCTACACATACTACTTTTTTGGTGCTTGGGGTTTTATTAATGGTTTCGACAATGTTTGCAACTTTGTTTTGGTGGAGAGAGAATAAAAAAGAGGCTCTCATATAATAATCATTGGCTGGTGATTTTAGTCAGGATTTTTCATGCTTAATTCAGTTCTTATTGCTCACTTCCATGGGATTCCAGCGCTTTCTTTTTTATCATTTGAAAAATGTTGTAAAATCCGTTAGGGCGGAAAGGAATCAAACTCACATTCAAGCCCGTGTCTTGAATAAAATATGGGTAATGGTGACAATTTCAGCAGGCGTTAATCCGCTCAAACCTTCCACCAGCAAGCCAACTAATTATTTGACGAACTGAGCGTCTGAATTGCCTTGATACAAAACTTTTCCGTCTGGCAAATTTGCAGTAATATAAACTGCTGACTCAGCATATCGAGATTATTCCTCATCTTGTGGATTTGCTGGATTAATCGGACTTGGAGGGTGTGCAGGGCGCACCTTACCTGTACACAAAAGGTATTTGTAAAGAAATATAAATTCTTGAGCCAAGTGAACAGAGGCTTGCAAGTTGTGATAGCTTTGAGTAAGATAGGGATTTGTTGAAGTCCATATTTTGGGCAAGGCTCAAGATAACTCAGTTTATATCAATTAGATAAAAAAATGGAACCATTACTTTTATTAATAGGATTTGGAGGCGGGGCATTAGTCTGCTGGCTAATTCTGAATAAGCGAAATTCACGCAATTTGGTGCGGATGCAGGGTTCACAGGAGGCGATCTCGAAGTTAACGGAGCAGTTGGATGCCCGCAATTCGGAGTTGCAGCAAAAGGTGCAGAATGAAAATCAGCTAAATGATGAATTGTCCCAGTTGCAAAGTCGGTTGGAAGCTGTGACTGGCGAGCAAGATTTTTTAAAAAATCAAGTGTCCGAAATGGAAGGATTTTTGGCAGGAATTGCCCAGGATCGATCGCAAATTGATTCTCTGATTGCTGATTTGGAGTTTCAGCTAGAAAATGCTCAACAAGCTGAGTCGCAGTTAGCAGAAGTGGCAGAACTGAAAAATCAGTTAGAAGTTGCGGCGCAGGAGCGAGCGCAGCTTAACGCTCAATTGGTGGAAATGCAAGCAGAGTTACAGGCGGTTGATGCAGAACGTTCTCAATTTCACGCTCTGCTGTCTGAATTTGACAGTCAGTTGAAAACAGCTAGTCAAAGCAGGTTGCAGGTACAGTACCAGTTGTCAGAAATTCAAATTAAGTTCGATCGCTCAATTCAAGAGCGGGAGCAACTTCAGTCTCAACTGTCGGGTTTGCAAGCTCAACTGCAATTAGTCGAAGAAGAGCGATCGCAATTTACTTCTCAATTCTCTGAGCTACAAGCTCAATTGGAGAATGCAGAGCAAGAACGCGACATACTCAACTCTCAATTGCAAACCGCTCGCCAACAAGCAACGCAACCTCAATTTGAATTATTAGAACTGGAAACACAGTTAGAAGCTGCTAATCAGGAGAAAATGCAGTTAAACTCTCAAGTTGATGAACTGCGAAGTGAATCAGAAATTGTTGTTCGAGAGCGAGAAAAACTGCTGTCTCAGTTGTCAGAATTGCAGGCTCAGATAAATCGCAGCGAGGGAGATAGCTCGCAACTTCAGTCTCAGTTATCGGAACTGCAAGCTCAATTAGAAACTGCTAACATAGAACGCTCCCACCTTTCTTCTCAACTGTCCCAATTGCAAAATCAATTCCAGGCAGCAAACCAGAATCAAAATCAACTTCAATCTCAAATCTCCGAGTTAGAAAATGAGTTAGAAAATGTGCGTCAAATTCGCTCTGACTTGGAAGCTCAGCTAGAAACTGCTAACACAGAACGCTCGCACCTTTATTCTCAAATCTCGGAAATTCAAAGTCAAAGCGAGACAGAAAACCAGAATCAAAATCAACTTCAATCTCAAATCTCCGAGTTAGAAAATGAGTTAGCAAGTGTGCGTCAAATTCGCTCTGACTTGGAAGCTCAGCTAGAAGCTTCTAACACAGAACGCTCGCACCTTTATTCTCAAATCTCGGAAATTCAAAGTCAAAGCGAGACAGAAAACCAGAATCAA